>JAJDOH010000282.1 GCA_022340265.1 Deltaproteobacteria bacterium
GCTTATTCCGACCATTGCCATTCCCGTATCCCTCATCGGTGCTTTTATCGTATTTCCATTGATCGGTTTTACCATTAACGTGTTGTCGCTTCTCGGACTGGTCCTGGCCATCGGTATTGTGGTGGACGATGCCATTGTGGTGGTGGAGGCTGTTCAAAACAATATTGAAAGCGGATTGGATCCCAAAAGCGCCACCGTGAAAGCCATGGAAGAGGTGACCGCTCCCGTGATTGCCACAACCCTGGTGCTGGTGGCCGTATTTATCCCCGTTGCCATTATGGGCGGCATTACCGGGAGTCTATACCAGCAGTTTGCCATTACCGTTGCGGTATCGGTGGTCTTTTCATCCGTCAATGCCCTGACGCTTAGTCCCGCGCTGTGCGCTCTTTTGCTCAGAAAGCAGAAACCCATGCGAGGCCCTCTGGGTGCTTTTTTCCGATTGTTCAATAAGGTATTTGAAAAATCCACCAATGCTTATGTGGGTCTGACAAAAATGGTCGCACGCAGGATTTCCATCGGCGTGATATTTATTTTGATTCTCACGGGAGCCCTGGTGTATGTGGGCGGATTGATTCCCGGAGGGTTTATGCCCGAAGAGGACATGGGATACCTCATGGTCAATATTCAATTGCCCGATGCGGCTTCTCTTCAGCGGTGTGACGCCGTTTCCCGAAAAGTGGAAGCAATTATCAAAAAATATAAAGAAGTGGAATTCATCACCACCGCGGCAGGTTTCAGCCTGCTTTCCAACAGCATGAGCCCTAATTCGGGTTTTATTTTCGTGTCTTTAAAGGACTGGAGCCAGCGACAGGCAACCGCCAAGGAGATTGTGGGGCGTTTGAACGCCGATTTCTTCTTGAATGTCAATGAAGCCCAGGTATTTGCATTCGGCCCTCCCGCCATTCCGGGTTTGGGCAGCGGTTCCGGATTTACACTGATGATTCAGGACAGGCGGGGGAATACGCCGGAATACCTGGCGGATCAGGCTGTAAAATTCATCCAGGCGGCCTCTCAGCGCCCGGAAATAGGTTCCATTTTTACCACCTTTCGGGCCTCCGTGCCCCAGCGTTACATCGAAATCAACAAAGACAAGGTATTGAAAGCCGGGGTGAGCCTGAATGATATCTACAACACCCTGGGCGCTTTTCTGGGTGGCGCCTATGTAAACGATTTCAATCGATTCGGCAGACTGTACAAGGTCTACGTGCAGGCGGAACCCCAGTACCGCCTCAAAGAAAACCAGGTGGACCTTTTTTACGTGAATAATGATGAAGGAACCAGTGTGCCGCTCTCTACTTTTGTCAATATCAAGAACATTGTGGGGCACGATTACACCAATCGGTACAATCTGTTCCGGTCCGTGGAACTCACCGGATCTCCGGCCAAAGGGTTTACCTCCGCCCAGGCCATGGCAGCGCTTGAGGAAACCGCCGCACAGGTGTTGGCGGACGGCATGGGCTACGAGTGGAGCAACATGAGCTACCAGGAAAAACAATCCGCCGGTACCGGCTCCATGGTCTTTGTTTTTTCCCTTATTTTCGTATTCTTGATCCTGGCGGCCCAGTATGAAAGCTGGTCGCTCCCTTTCAGTATTCTGTTGGGAACCCCCTTCGCCATCTTTGGTGCATTTCTGGCGCTTTATGTGGCCCGTATGTACAGCGAAAGTTTTGAATTGAATGTTTTTGCTCAGATCGCGCTGGTGATGCTTATCGCCATGGCGGCCAAGAATGCGATTCTGATTGTGGAGTTTGCCAAACTGGAGTTTGACAAAGGCCTTTCATTGTTTGATGCGGCGGTAAAATCCGCAAGATTGCGGTTTCGGCCCATCTTGATGACGGCTTTCTCCTTTATTCTGGGGGTGTTGCCGTTGGTGGTGGCCACCGGTGCCGGCGCGGAAGCCAGGGTTGTCATGGGGATGGCCCTCCTGGGGGGGATGACCCTGGCCACATTGCTGGGGGTCTTCTTCTATCCCATGCTCTTTGTGTTGGTCGGCAAAATCGCCCGATACGAAAAAAAACGGGACCTTTCCGAGGCGGCATCGCAGAACGTCTGAATGTTTCACGCAAAGGCGCAAAGCCGCAAAGTTTAAGAAACAAGGCGATCATGAAAGTCAAAATGATGAATAAGAAATGTGGGTTAAACGCTCTGTTGCTCCTTTTTTTCTTTTCGGGGTGTACCGTGGGACCGGATTTCATACGTCCCGTGGTGGAAACGCCAAAAAATTATCGTTTTGAAAAAGTGCCTACGGAAGAAATGATCAATTTAAAATGGTGGGAATTATTTGATGATCCCATGTTATATGCGCTTGTCACCATCGCGCTGGACAACAACAAAGACCTTAAAATAGCGGCAGCGAGAGTGGAGCAGGCCAGAGCATATCTGGGATTTACCCGCGCCGATGAATACCCGGGCTTCTACATTGATGCGGGCGCCGGTACGGGAAATTTTGTGGGCGGCAACCGGTCCGAAACCCGGAACAGTTACGCCTATGTGGGGCCCGTACTCAACTGGGAGATCGATTTTTGGGGAAAGTACCGACGGGCTACCGAGTCGGCCAGGGCCCAATTGATGGCTTCGGAGTATGGTCTCAGGACCGTTCAAATTGGTTTAATATCGGGAGTGGCGGGAACTTACTACCTGCTGCTGGATTATCAACAACGGGTGAAGATATCAGAAGACACCCTCAAATCACGTGAAGAGTATCTGGATATTATCCAGAAAAGGTTTGACAAAGGCATTATCCCCGAACTGGATGTGAATCAGGCCCAGATTCAGAAAGAGATTGCCGCATCTGCTATACCACAGTATGAGCGTTCGGTGGTCCAAACGCAGAATGCCCTCAATATTCTGCTGGGAAAGCTTCCCCAATCCATCAAAACGGGAAAAGGGTTGATGAAGGAATCGGCACCCCCTGAAATTCCAACGGGATTGCCGTCAACCCTGCTGGAGCGGCGGCCGGATATCTTACAGGCTCAGTATCTTCTGGCATCCCAGACGGCCGATATCGGCGTGGCCGAAGCCATGCGGCTTCCAGCCATTTCCCTGACCGGAATGGTGGGCCTTGCCAGCACGGAACTGGCTTCAATAACCAGCAGCGGCGGTGCCTGGTCGGTGGGCGGTGGTCTGTTCGGACCGATTTTTGAGTTCTACAAGAACATCCGGCGTGTTCAAATCGAAGAGGCAAAAACCAAGGAAGCCCTCTACTTCTACGAGAATACGGTCCTGACCGCCTTTCAGGAAGTGGATGATGCCCTGGTGGAAATCGAGACCTTTAAGTATCAGAAATTGGCGGTTGAAAGAAAGTTGAAAGCCGCCAAAAATGCCAACCGTTTGGCGAAACTTCGGTACGACAAAGGCGTCAGCAGTTATCTGGAGGTCCTCGATACGGAACGATCGCTTTTTTCAGCGGCACTGGAACTATCGGAATTGAAACAGCAATATTTGAACGGATATGTGAGATTGTATAAAGCCTTGGGAGGTGGGTGGCTGAACAAAGAGGAAAATACGGAAAAGAAGGGGCAAAAGGTCTCCCGGAAAATGAAAGACGCGGAGGGTTAGTGTTAGATGATGGGCCATGTTCATGACCGATCCGGCCAGCCTTCCCCGTTTCTGGTTGATCACATCGGTTTGCTTCCCAAAGGCCGCGTTCTGGATGTGGCCATGGGAAGGGGGCGGAATGCGGTTTATCTCGCCCGACAGGGTTTTGAGGTGGAGGGCGTCGATATTTCAGGGGAGGCGTTGGATGCCGCACGGTTATTGGCTGAGTCGTTCGGTGTTTCACCGGCCCTGCGGTTGATGGACCTGGAAAAAGACGTTTCGCTGCCTAAAGAAGCCTATGATGTGGTGGTTTGTTTCAATTATCTTCATCGACCCCTGATTCCCCGGTTAAAGCAAGCCCTTCGTTTGGGTGGAATGATGGTCTACGAAACCTATATCGTGGATCAGGCCCGGTTTGGAAAACCCAAAAATCCGGAACATTTGCTGAAACACAATGAATTGCTGAAGTTATTTCAGGACTTTCGTTGTCTTCGCTACCATGAGGGTATTATGGAGCGTCGAAAAGCGATTGCCGGATACATCGGCGTCAAAATCTAAAGTGGGCTTTAAAGGTGGCGTTTTCGATGATAATGGTTAACTATTAGTGCTTAACGGCTTTTTGAAAAATGGATACAGGAGAAGCAGGTAAATGCCGGATCGATCAGTGCGCCACAGCCCGGAACAGATAAAATGCCTTTATGAAATTACCAAGGCTATTCATGCCACCATGGACCTTCAGAAGGCTTTGTACAAAGTCCTGGAGTTACTTTCCGAACACCTGGGCATGAAACGGGGTTCTATTACGCTTCTGAATCCGGAGACATCTGAAATTCATATTGAAGTGGCCCACGGCATTTCCGAAATGGAAAAGACCAAAGGCAGATACAAGCTTGGTGAAGGCATAACGGGCCGTGTCATCAAAGCCGGGAGGCCCATGGCGGTTCCTCAGATCAATGATGAACCGCTTTTTCTGGATAGAACCGGTGCCAGGAGCGGCATTGATCATTCTAAAATATCTTTTTTGTGTGTCCCCATCAAAGACCAGATTCGGGTTATCGGCGCTCTGAGCGTGGACTGTACCTACGAAGGGACCAGTTCTCTGGAAGAGGACGTGAGGCTCCTGACCGTTATCAGCACAATGATTGCTCAGAAAGTGGCGATGCTGGAAAGGATTCACCGTGAGAGGCATCAGCTTGAGGAAGAGAATCTCAGGCTCAGAAAAGAACTCAACAAGAAATACAGCTTCAGCAATATTGTGGGCAACAGTCGCAAAATGCAGGAGGTCTTTTACCTGATCAGCCAGGTGGCCAAAAGCAATGCCAATGTGCTGTTGCTGGGTGAAAGCGGAACGGGGAAAGAGCTGGCTGCCAACGCCATACATTATAACAGCCTGCGCGGCAGCAAACCGCTGGTGAAAGTCAACTGCGCAGCGTTGCCGGCCAATTTGATCGAGGCGGAACTGTTTGGATATGAGAAGGGGGCGTTTACCGGAGCCAACCGGACCAAGTCAGGTAAATTCGAACTTGCGGACAAGGGAACCATCTTTCTGGACGAAATCGGTTCCCTGGCTCTGGAGAGTCAGGGCAAGCTGTTGCGCGTGCTTCAGGAAAGAGAATTTGAAAGACTGGGTGGGAATCGGACCATCAAAGTGAACGTGCGCCTGGTTGCCGCTACTAACGGGAATCTGGCGCAGGCGGTGGAAGAAGGGACTTTTCGAGAGGATCTGTTTTACCGTTTAAACGTCTACCCCATTTATCTGCCGGCCTTGAGGGAGAGGGAAGCGGATCTGCTTCTGCTGTCGGATTACTTTCTTGAAAAATATGCTGACGAATATGAAAAGGACATTAAACGCATTTCAACGCCGGCCATTGATGCCTTGACACAGTATCATTGGCCCGGCAATGTGCGGGAGTTGGAAAACTGTATCGAGCGGGCTGTTTTGCTGTGTGAAGATCATGTCATTCACAGTTATCACCTGCCGCCGACGCTCCAGACCGCTAAAGAGACGGGCACCCAGCAGTCTCAGTCCTTGAAGGATGCCGTGGAGCGCTTTGAAAGGGAATTGCTTGTCGAGGGTCTCAAGAACAGTCGCGGAAACATGCGAAAAGCTGCCATGGCGCTAAAAACAACGGAACGTATTTTCGGATATAAGGTGCAGAAATACAATATCGATCCAAGACGGTATCGATAAAGAAAAGGTCGCATGCGGCCGGTATGAACTATCGATTACAAAAGAATAAGCGAATGGAGGATGTCTGTTCATGAAAAAAGTAATGGTAATGGCCCTAATGTTTTTTGTGGCAAATCTTGTTGTGTCGATTCATGCTGAGGAGTATGGCATCAAAGATTACACGTTTACCTGGCACATCATAAAATACGGCGGTACCACAATGGAAATTCAAAAGACCCCGGAGGCGCTTGTGGTCATTTTTGGTCAACCCACGATTCCCTTGTGTGCATTGACCATCTCCCCCGTGCAGGCCAATGCTGTTGGAGAATTGCTTAAAAAGACAGACGATTATTACCAGATACAAAAAGAAAGCGAAGATGTGTCTTCTTCAGATACACTTTTTTCCCACAATTGTGAGGTCAATTTTTCATCCAAGCAAGGGCGTGACTTCAAGGTGCGGGTGAAACAAAACAAAGTTTTTGGTCCTGTAGTGCTGATGACGAGAGAAGAGGCCATTGAGATTGGCAAATATTTGAGGCAGGCGGAGCAAATGGCGTCTTTTGTTGATAAACGAATCAGGCCCTGATTCGAACAACCCACCAGTTCTCTTCTTGCCTCTTTAAGGCGCAATGATATGCGGGTGTTGAAAAGATTTGTCGGTATTCTGCTGCTGTTAATGGGAGCAGTGGGCCTGATTGCCTGTGCGTTGGCGATTTCTAAGACGGGAAAGGCCGAAAAGGAATTAAGTAAATTTGCCGGGCAAACATTTGATTCCGTCGAAAATGGTATTCTGGATACCCGAAATCAGGCTAAGCAAATTGCGCTTTCTTTGGCCCATGTGCGCGCTGATTTGCAGACCGTATTTCGAAGAGTGAATGCCTTACAAAAGGATAAGTTTGAGCAAAAAACGCTGCCGGATCAGGTTGTTTCAGCAACGGATTCCGAGATCAAAGACAAAGTGGTAAAAACGCGGAGGTTGTTGCGTTCCGCTGCAAATGCAGCCAGTGCTTTAAGCTATTTATTGACGATGATGGATGCCTCCGGTTTGTTTTACGATGAAGGGCATCCGCAACGTGGTTCTTTGCTGGTACGGTTTGAAAAGACTATCGGCATTTTGAGGCAATTGTCCGGTACGTTTGATGAAGCGACAGAGACCGTGCGGGATTTTCAAAATCACCCGAACTCGAAAGTGGTCCGTGAAAAATTGACCGGTGAATTGGAGCGTATGGACAAGGATTTGTCGGAGCTTCAGTCCTTTGAATCCGATTTTACGGAAGCGGTTCAAGAAATTGAAAACCGGCTTCTGCAATATAAGGAAAGGACCATCCGGTGGATTCAACTGGGAAACATTTTCATCCCGGTTATATTAATGTGGATAGGTGTCGGCCAGGCGGCATTGATCATCCTCGGCGGCCGCCTCTGTTTTAAGACAGCCCTAGCCGATGCCCACGTTCGGACAGATGGGTTCTTCTGAAAACACATCTGCCGTTGAGGCTTTCAGTGAGCCTTCAGACATCCAGGCAAATGTCACCTCTGGGTGCAGTGTCGCAGAAGGCCCTCATGTGAAAATTCGAAATTAATCACCCACTCGCTCTACTTGGTCGAGTCCAAGAAATCCGGTTGGGCAAATTCCGGGTTCGGGTAGCTATAAAAGCCACGTCCGCTTTTGACCCCCAGCTCTCCCCGGTCAATTTTGTCCTGCAGTGCCTGTGGTGGCTTGTCTTTGGCATCCTCGGATTCGTTGTAGTATACCGTTTCAATGTCCCGCACCACATCCAGGCCCACGCTGTCCATGATGCCGAAGGGGCCCATCTTCATTTTGGTAAAGGTCATCCAGGCCCGGTCCACATCCTTGAAATCCACATAGCCGTTTCCCCACATCCACAATCCTTCCCGCTTGATGGCCCGCCAGACGCGGTTGAAACAAAACCCCAACAGCTCCTTTTTTACGGTCAAAGCAATACACCCCATGGAGCGAACCCAGTCGACACCTTTCTGCAGCACTTCCGGGGTGGTCTGGGTTCCTCCCATCACATCCGCCATGTTCATTCCTTCCAGGATGACATAAAAGTGGGTGTTCAGGCATTTATCGGGTCTGCCGCTGCTCTCCTCCATCAGAGACACGGGCATGGAAGAGCTATTGGTGGCAAGAATGGTTTCAGGCGGTGCCTTTTCACCCAATTCCTTGAAAACAGCCCGTTTAATGTCTAATTCTTCCGGCACGCTTTCAACAATGAGGTCTGCATTTTGAACAGCTTCATCGAGATTCATTGTCTCATGAATCCGGCTCCTGATTTTCTCCAGTTGTTCCCACGGTACAAACGGCTTGATTCCTTTTGCTTCAATGCTGGATCGAAGACGGGCCAATGTTTCCCCCAAAATGCCTTTGCGTGTGTCGTAAGTGGTGACTGCGTATCCGGCATTCCCCGCCAGCAATGCGATTTGCGTCCCCAGGGTACCTGTTCCGATGACCGTTACGTTGTTAAATGGTTTTTTCATGTGCTGTTTCCCTCCGTTTCCATTTGAGCGCTAAGACAATTTCCTATATTCATCAATGGCTGCTCCAATGCTTTTAAGAAGATCCAAATCTTTGATGCCACGAACCTTCATGCTTTCATGATTTCCGATTTTGATAAGGTGAACCTTTTTCAGCTTTTGGAAACCAGTCGGGGCGCTTACGATTTTCCAGGGGGAGGTAATGGGAAGGTGAGCATTCCTAAATGAGAGTATCCCGTAATTAATTTTTATTTCTTCAGGGCTTACCGCAACCGTGCTGAAACCGAAAAAAGGGCTGTTAAAAAACCACAGGACAATGCCAAGCCATATGATGGCGGCCAGCAGGTGCTTGGGCTTCCTTTTTTTAAGGGAATAGAAAATAAAAAACAATACCAAACCCAATGCAAAAAGCATGACACTGTTTTGGATCCAAAGAGATCTTATAACAAAAATTTGAACGTCCATGGCCTCAATAAATTTGGTGCAACCCTTAACACGGGGATTTGTCAACTGTCAATACGGGGTTCCTGACCTCATGCAAAAGAAACACTTCATGTTTATAATAAAAATGCGAAAATTCCCAAAAAAATCTACATCACATCTGCTTTGGGTGCAACCTTTCTCTTGACAGCCCAAAAACCCTTCTGCTAAATTCCGACCGACGTTGGATACCCTAGATTCGTGTGAACAGTTCCATAAATGACTTTATTGCCTTACCTCACATGCGCTTCATGGGGCGGTGAGGTCTTTGTTATCCGGTTTTTTTTTAAGCTATTAAGGAGGAAAGCGCTTCATGAAAACCCTCAGGTACGGTCTTTTTTCTTTATTTGCCATTATCCTTTTTTTGATAGGCTCCCCCGCATTTGCTGGCCATGGGGCAGCAAGCGGACCCCCAACAGCGGTAATTGAAGGCGGGGACACCATCAATGTTTCGGGTATCGTCCTTGATAGTCATAAAGAGCCTATCAATGAGGCCAATGTGACGATTTCTGTCAACGGTAAGGAAATGGAACATGTGGTGACGGCCCACAACGGCAAATATGTGGCCCGTTTTCAGATGGAAAAAGGCGATGTTGAAAAATCGACCATCGAGATAAAGGCCTATAAAGCCAGCTTTAAGGCGGCCACTTATACCGTTCATGGAAGTGATCTGGCCCAGCACGGAGACCACCTCTATATCAGCGAAGACATGAGCCTGGACCGCCATCTCGGTCCCGCCTTCTGGATTTCAACGGTTGTATTCATTCTGGCCTACGTGCTCATCGCTTTCGAACTGCTTCACAGAACCGTCGCCGCCATGCTGGGCGCCGTAATCATGCTGGTCATTTCTTACACCATCGGTACCATCAATCCTGAATTTCATATTTTCTCATTTGAGAGCGCCATCTTTTCAATTGACATGAATGTGGTGTTCTTGCTCATGGGGATGATGATTATTGTAGGGGTGTTAAAACATACCGGGGTGTTTCAATATTGCGCTTACGTCTCATACAAAATGGCCAAGGGGAATGTGTTTGTGCTGGCGGTCTATCTGATGCTTTTCACGGCCTTTTCCTCCGCCTTCCTGGACAATGTGACCACCATGCTGCTCTTGACGGGGGTCGCCATTGAGATTTCCATATCCCTGGGCATCAATCCCCTCCACATGCTGATTCCACTCGTGTTGGCTTCCAATGTGGGCGGCACGGCCACCCTCATCGGCGATCCCCCCAACATCATGATCGGCTCCTATGCAGGCCTCACGTTCATGCATTTCGTGGAAGCCCTGGCGCTGATCTGCCTGGTGTGCATGGTCGCCCTGATCCTTTTCAGCAAGCTGGTCTGGGGCAAGGGCTATGCCGCCGGAAAGGTGGAAGATGTGGAGGAGTACATCCGGGTACTCAAGGAAAAATACAAGATTACCGACCCGAGACTGCTCACCTACGGCATGGCCGTTCTGGGGTTTGTCATTTTCCTCTTTTTGAGCCACGGCTACTGGCATATGGAAGTCAGCGTGGCGGCCCTCATGGGCGGAGCGGTGCTATTGACCATCGCCATTCTTACCGAAAAGGTGGACCTGATCGAATTGATCGAAAAGGACATTGAGTGGCCCACTCTCATGTTCTTTATTTTCCTCTTTATCATGGTGGGTGCCGTTGAAACCAGCGGTTTGCTGGCGGTCATTGCCGACTGGATTCTGAATCTTTCAGCGGGGAATTTTGTGATCGCCTGCAGCCTCATCCTTTGGGTGTCGGCCATTATGAGTGCCTTTGTGGATAATATCCCCTTTACGGCAACGATGCTGCCGATTGTCGGTTACTTGAGTACGGTAATTCCGGGTGCTGAGAATACCCTGTGGTGGGCGCTGGCGCTGGGGGCCTGCCTCGGCGGCAACGGTACCATTATCGGAGCATCGGCCAACGTGGTGACCATGGGCATTGCGGAGTCCCGAGGCTATAAGATCAGTTTTATCGGGTTTATGAAAGTCGCTTTCCCGTACATGATCATCACCATATTGGTTTCCCATGCCTGGTTGTTGATCTTCAGGCCTCAGTAAGATAACCATTTGAAAACAATCGCCTCCTGTCCGGCTTGCCCGGGCAGGGGGATTTTTTTGTTGTTGACAACCATCGTAATGAAAGCTAACTTGCCACATTAAATTTACAGCAAACAGGGAGACGCAATATGGGTTCCAATAGTAAACAGACCGGCCTTATACGGGCCAGGAAAGCGAAAAGCAATAAGAAAAACCTCAAGAAAAACCAGGAGCGCGTTCAGAAAAATGCAGAGGTTCTGAGAAAACTCGCGTCAGAATCCGATAATTGATTGAAGATCCGAGTTAGCCGTTTAAGCGCCTGATGGCGTGCTGCAGAACTTTTTTTCCAGGAGGAACGAACAATGAAAGTGCTGGTTGCTTATTACTCAGATACTGGAAACACTAAAAAAGTGGCCGAGGCCATCTATGATGCCATTAGTGAAAGCGAAAAGGAAATCTCGCTCGCGACGGAGGCTTCGGATCTGTCCGATTACGATCTGATATTCTGCGGTTTCCCCGTACAATCCATGGGCTTGCCTGGCAAGATGGAATCCTTTGTCAAGACTTTACCGGAAGGCAAAAAGGTCGCATTTTTTGCCACCCACGGGTCTCTCAGAGGCGGTGAACTGGCCATCACGGCATTTTATTCCGCCCTGGGCCTGGCAAAGAATTTGAACGTGATGGGAACATTCGGTTGTCGTGGCGCCGTAAAGCCGAATATCATCGAAGCTTTCTTAAAGAAAGTGGAGTTTCGGGGTTGGGCCCTTGAAGCGCAGAGCGCCGCCGGTCATCCCGACGAGGCGGACCTTGACGATGCAAAAGCCTTTGCCGAAGCCATGATGACGAAAGCCAGGGCAAAATAAAGGAATTCAAATTTCCCCAAAAGGCCCCCTCAAGGATCCCTCAAGGATATTGAGGGGGTTTTTTTATTGGTGCTTGCGGAATGGGAACGGATTCCTTTGACCCGTCAGTGCGCAGTCATCTCATTCAAATTCTTCAAAACCGCCAAAGCGAATTCGGGATCATTGATGTGACAATCGAGAATCTTCACCTGGGAACCCGATATATGTTGGGTCAAGTGATCAATGAAAGCCTGGCGCCCTTCCGGGTTCCACAGGGGTCCGTCTTCAGAATCAAAAGCCGAAAATCCTTTCGCGGGTACCAACAGTCGATATGCACCTTTTGATGCGTTGCAGCATCCTGCCAGATGTTTTCCCAGAAACGCCATCTCTTCCTCAGATGCGGAAAGTGCTGTTATAGCAGCGTTATGTACGTGGTAAAGACGGCCGGGAAACCGGATCTTCGCGTCTTCTAGAGGGCCCGTAACCAGAAAATCAGTGTTGCCCGGCACCAGTACCGTTGGAATGCCGGCCATAAGGGCCGCTTGTCCCCGTTCCGCCCCTGCATCATAATCTCCCCCGAAAAAGTGGTCAGTGATTTCATGCAGTGACAGGTCCACTACCGCCAGAGGATGCTCCTGTTGGACCATTTCGTCCATGGCCTGTCCTCCGGCGCCCACCGTGTGAAAAACCACCGGCTCCATGCCGTCCTCCAGGAGTTGCGCACGGATTTTTTTGACACACGTTTCAGTGGTTCCCAGTGTGGAGAGCAGAACCAGCGGTTTATCGTCAGGGGTTGTTTCGGCAGGATATCGGACCATTCCAGCAATGGCCATTGCACCGTTGTGCAGAACCTTTTCAGTAATACGGTTGAGCCCTGCCAGATCGCAAACCGAATGCAGCATAAGGATGTCCTTGGTTCCCACAAACCCGTGTGTATTTCTGGATCCCATGGTTGTAACCATCACTTTGGGGATACCCACCGGCAATGTACGCATGATCGATGTCCCCAGTGTGGTTCCCATGGAGCCGCCCAAGCCGAAAACGCCGTCAAATTGATCCTCCAGAAGAAGCTGTTCAACCTTGCGGATGGTGCCTTTGATCATGACGCCCAGAGCCCGGCCTTCATGGCCCATGTTCTGAACCGTTTCAAGGGTTTCGCCACCCAGTTGCGCCACTTCCTCACGGCTTACGGAAACGGAAATAGGGCTTTCACCCATGATGCCCGCATCGATGGTACAAACATCCAAGCCGACTTGCTGCAGGCAGTTCATGACAAATTCCGCTTCCCGGTATTTGGTGTCCATGGTAGAGATCAGAAGAACGGTGGGTTTTCGATGCATTTTTTCCTCCTGAACAGTTGATTTTTGAAAACTATATGTAAAACCCTAAAAGCGATCAAGAAAAAAAGAGAACCACTTTCTACTTGAAATCTATCTTCAAATGGGAAAATGAAATATTGCGGTCGGTCGAAAAAATTGAAATTTGTCTTTCAAAGAACTATATTATGTCAATTCCGAAACTTTTTCGTTTCTATGAAGGATCCTGCTTATGGGGAAGTATTCAAACAAAACCATATGGTTTGTCCTATTGCTGATTTTCCTTTTTTTGTGGTTTAAGAAGGAAAATGGGCCGGTTTTTCGGGAAAGCAGACCCACCGTTGAATCCCTCGATTTTAACAATCCGGAAACAGCCATGGTCGCTAAGCCGGCGGTTTATTCTTCCGATGAAGAGATTAATGTTAGTGTATTTGAAAAAGCCCATCCGGCGGTGGTGAATATTGCCAGTACAACACTCAGCATGAATTTTTGGATGGAGGTTATTCCAAGGCAGGGCCAGGGCTCCGGATTCATCATTGACCGTAGGGGATATATCCTGACCAACAACCATGTGGTGGCCAAAGCCCAGAAACTGACGGTGACCACCGCAAAAGGGAAAAAAATAGATGCCACCCTGGTAGGTAGAGACCCCAGAACGGACCTTGCGGTGATTAGAATACCCGCTGGTGACGTGGAGGCCGTGGCCACTCTTGGGGATTCGGACAAACTGAGACCCGGCCAAAAAGCCATTGCTATCGGAAACCCTTTTGGCCTTTCTCACACCCTGACCACCGGTATTGTCAGCGCCCTTCACCGAAGTATCCGAACCGAAGAGGGTAACGAGGTTGAGGACCTGATACAGACGGATGCCGCCATTAATCCTGGAAATTCAGGGGGCCCGCTGCTGGATTCAAACGGTGATGTTATCGGCATCAATACGGCTATTTTCAGTCTTTCGGGTGGATACCAGGGGATTGGATTCGCCATCCCCATCAATTTGGCCAAGCGTGTTGCCACCCAATTGATTACTTCCGGCAGAGTGGCCAGACCCTGGCTGGGTATTTCCGGGCTTTCCCTCAGCCCCTACCTGGCTGAAAGTCTGGGCCTCAACGTGAAGGAAGGTGTCTTGGTGGTTCAGGTGCTCCCTGGAGGGCCTGCGTACCAGGCGGGGCTTAAGGGAGGCGATCGCGAGGTTCTGATAAGGGGTTTCAGGATTGCTCTGGGGGGGGACATCATTACGGATGTTGATGGCACAACCGTGGAGGATATGAAGCAACTGGTTCATCACGTGGAACAGATGAAAGTGGGTGCGACAGCGGATCTGGGAATCATGCGGAATGGGTTTTCAAAACGGATTCGTGTGAAGCTTTTGGAAAGGCCGTGATTTGGGGGGAGAATTCAAGGGGGTGTTTCATAAAACAATATATGTATCATATTTTTAACGATTTATGCTACGTTTATGTCTCAAAATTCGGGGTGCCGGCAGGTATGGATTTTGTGAGTGGTGTTTTTTGTGGAAATATAATCATCGGAAATAATTGTACAATTTTCCAGTATTCGTTTGGATCTGCGGGCGATGGCACATAAACTGCTTGAAATAATTGAAAGAGACACTAATTGTATAACGAAGAATGAATTTTATTGATTGCGTCAGAATACGAGTTTCAAAACCCCTATTTTTTCTGAAAGAGAGGTGTTTTTGAATAATGGCAAAGGAAGGATACCGAAAAGTTCACGTTTACCAGTGCCCTTGTGGATACACCTATGAACCTGAAAAAGGGTGCAGGGAAGCAAAGGTTGATCCGGGTGTGCCATTTGAAGCACTTCCCGATCAACTGACGTGTCCGCGGTGTCAGAGGGCGAAAGTTCATTTCAGAGAGAAGCGCTATTCGGTCAAAGTATAGATCACTTTTGTTTGTTCATTTTGTAACCGGTTCATTTTAGTTCCATAAACAGATTCCCCTACGAAAGGGGATTATTAACCAGGAGGCTGATATGGGAAAAGATACAGAAGAGAGCAAGAAAAAAACGTTAAACATAAAAGATGCTACCATATGTGATGCAACAGCCCAGATGCTCAGAAAGGCCGAGAAAGACGGGGTTGAGACGGCTTTTCATCGTGCGGCCAGCATGAAAGCCTGTCCCATTGGCGCTGATTCAGCCTGTTGTAAGCATTGTTCCATGGGCCCTTGTCGATTGAACGCAAGGGATCCATACGGAAAGGTTGGCGTGTGTGGTGCGACCATTGATACCATTCAGGCCCGTAATTTTGCCAGAATGGTGGCGTCCGGAGCGGCTGCCCATACGGATCATG
Organism: Deltaproteobacteria bacterium; assembly: GCA_022340265.1. Taxonomy (GTDB): domain Bacteria; phylum Desulfobacterota; class DSM-4660; order Desulfatiglandales; family Desulfatiglandaceae; genus NaphS2. Next base: position 15,191 of record JAJDOH010000282.1, read on the forward strand.
GCATGAGTATGCTGGATTTGTTCAGGGAGGTTGTGAGCGGTCATATCAAAGACTACAGCATTAAAGACCCCATAAAACTGGAAGAAGTTGCTGCGAGTCTGGATATCGACACTGAGGACAGGGACATCAATGATATCGCCATGGACCTTTATAAGGAGTTGGAGAGGACGTACACTCAGGTGGAAGGAGAGATTCCCTTTGCCAAAAGGGTTCCCAAAAAGACCCTGGAAACATGGCGAAAATATGATGTGGTGCCCCGAGGTGCCATGCGCGAAATCATGGAATTAATGCATAGAACCCACATGGGTGTTGATCAGCATTACGAAAACATCACCCATCAATGCAGCCGGACTGCGCTGTCTGACGGATGGGGTGGTTCCATGGTGGCGACCGAAATTTCGGACATCCTGTTCGGCACGCCCAAGCCTGTACAGGGGGATGTGAACATGGGCTGTCTGAAAGAAAACGAGGTCAACATCATTATCCATGGCCATGAGCCGAATCTGTTTGAATCCGTGCTCGCATCCGTAGACGATCCGAATCTGATCCAGGAGGCAAAAGATGCCGGGGCCCATGGCCTCAATCTGGTCGGTATGTGTTGTTCCGGGGCCGAAATGATCTCGCGCCATGGTGTTCCCCATGCAGGAAACTTCATGTCTACGGAGACCATCCTGGTAACCGGTGCGGTCGATGCCATGGGTGTTGATGTGCAGTGTATCAAGCAGGGTCTTGCCCAGGTGGCCGATTGTTACGGCACCAAGCTGTTTACCACCAACCCCAGATGTCGGATTGAAGGGGCGGACCATATTGAATTCATCGAGCACAAACCAAGAGAGTGTACGGATGCCATCGTGAGGGCTGCCATTGATCGATTCAAGAATCGGAAAATGCCCATTGAAATCCCCAATATCAAGAATCCCGGAATTCACGGTTTTTCCATGGAGTACATCAATTACATGTTGGGTGGCAGTTTCAGAAGTTCTTATAAACCCTTGAATGAAAACATTATCAATGGTCGGATCAGGGGTGTTGCCGGCGTCGTGGGTTGCACCAATCCAAGGGTGAAGCAGGACTGGGTCCATGTGGAACTGGTTAAAGAGCTCATTAAGAATGATGTGCTGGTGGTGCAGACCGGATGTTCCCAGATTGCCCTGGCAAAGGCCGGTCTCTATACGCCGGAGGCAGCGGTTATGGCGGGTCCCGGACTCAGCGAAGTATGCGAAACGGTGGGTATGCCGCCGGTTCTGGGGCTGGGGTCCTGCGTGGATAACAGCCGAATTCTCACAGCATGTGCTGAAATGGTGCGTACCGGGGGGCTGGGAGACAGTCTGGCGGATCTTCCCGTGGCCGGTGCCGCTCCCGAATGGATGAGTGAAAAAGCCATTTCCATCGGGCAGTATTTTGTGGCCTCCGGGGTGTTCACCGTTTTTGGCGTCACCTACCCCATCATTGAAGAGACCAAATTCCACAAACTTCTTTTCGGCGGGCTTGAAGAGATGGGCTTTGGAAAATGGGGGTTCACAGCCGATCCCCATGAAATGGCACAGATGATGATTGCCCACATTGATAAGAAGAGAAAGGCTCTTGGCATTGACAGAGCCAGGGAACGTGTCCTGATGGATATGGCCGACAGGCAGAAGCTTGAGGCAGCCTAAAAGAATCATGTCGACCGCAACCTAACCTTTTCCCGTCTGAGCCCGGTTTTCAAACCGGGCGAAGTCGGGGAAATATCGAATCTTTAATCCGTTAATATTGAATAGAAAGACTCAAGGCGATTGAGAGATGGCGCAAACCGCCGCTAAATACCACGAAAAGACCAGCTATGACAGATCCAGCATGGGAGGCCATTATCTGGACTGGCAGAATCAGCCGAGCGTCTTTAAAACCTATGACGGCTTAAAAACCATTTCCATGTCACGCGGGGTGCCGCTTCCCCGTAAAGACTTTTTTTCCTTATATGATGATTTGCCCAAAAGCGGTATCGAGCATTTCGCTTTTGACCTGGAACTGTTATCAAAAATGCTGCTTTTGACCTGTACGGTTACCAGAAAAGCACGACATGCGGACGGTGGTTTCTATTTTCGCAGTGTCGCGTCGGCAGGCGCTCTTTATCCGACCGAGATTTATTTGCATTCCAGTGGTGTCAAAGATTTGGAGGATGGTCTCTATCATTTCTCCATACTGGAACACAGTCTTGTGAAGTTGCGTGATGGTGATCTGTCGGACGCGTTGAAAAGGTTTATGACGGCGTGCAAAACGGAAAATTGTCCGCTCACTTTTTTCTTGACCGCCATTTTTTTTAGAAGTGCGTGGAAATACAGAAACCGTGCATACCGCTACCATTTGCTGGACACGGGACATGTGCTTGCAAATCTGGAACTCGCCGTCAAAGCCCTGAAACTTCCATTTGAAATAACGCTTGATTTTGATGATCGGGTGGTGAACCAACTGCTGGGGTTGGACGAAAACCGTGAAGTCGCACTGGCCGTTTGCCGGTTGAAAGGAACGCCTGATTCCCATAGAGCATCTGAACCGAAAGCCATCGATGATTTACCCGACAAAATGAAAAAGGCGAGCCAGGTTTCTCCTCAAGAGTTCCAGACGCCCGAGATTCAAGCGATTCACGTCGCGGGATATGACATAATGCCGGGAAATGCCGATTTGAATATGTGCGATACGCTGGGGGTCTTCGCTGAAAGCCGGGTAGCTGTTCCGCCGACTTCAAAAACCGTTGAAAGGTTGCCCTATCCGGAAGCGGTCTTTCGCAGAAGATCGAGCAGAAATTTCATTGCTGAAACCTTGCCGGTTTCGGCCATGGGCGCATTGCTGGGCGTTATTGAGCCAGTAGACGAAAACGGCATGGATGCTTATTTCCAGAGTATTTGTACCGGCTTTTTGACAAATGGTGTCGAATCTTTTGAAAACGGTTTTTATGTGATGAACGAAAAGGCAACAGGTGTGGGGTTTGTCAAGCCTGGTGCCTTTACGAAAACCATGAGCCATATCTGCCTTAATCAGGAATGGATGGCAAATGCTTCCCTTCACTTCTTGTTCATGACCAATATGGCATCCCTGGAAAAGTCATGGGGGCCTCGGGGATATCGATATGCCATGATGGCTGCCGGCATCCTGGGAGAGCGGTTATACCTGGCTGCTTCGGCACTGGGCCTCGGGTGCTGTGGCATCGGGGCATTTTATGACGGAGAGGCTTCCCGACTACTGGGCCTCAACGCCTGGTCGCGGGTGCTTTACATCGTATCGCTGGGAATCGTCAAATCAATGCCGGGGAGAGATCACCTTGAATAAAGAAGACTGAATCTCAGACTGCCAGTGACATGACGAGAAAGGTGTGATCCGACGGTTTTTCCAATCCCCGCGATTGCTTGTCGATCCAGACGGCGGTTGATTTTTCAGCGAGAGGCTTTGTTCCCAGCATATAATCAATGCGCCAGCCCATGTTTCTTTTAAAGCCATTGGGGATTCTGTAGTCCCAGAAGGTGTATTGTTCGGGGTCTGAAATATGTTTTCGAAAAATGTCCACCAATCCCCACTGAAAAAACATGTTCATCAACGCCTGTTCTTCGGGATGGAAGCCCACGCCACCTCTGAATCCATCGGGATCATAGACATCCCGGTCATCCAGGGCCACGTTGAAATCTCCGGTTACCAGGAGTGGGCCATTGGGGTCATAATGGCTGGCGATATGGTCATACAGTGACTGGAGCCACCCCAGTTTATACTGAAATTTGTCCGATCCTACTTGAAATCCCTGGGGAACATAAACGTTTAGCACTGGGAGGCCATCGATGATGCCGCTGATGAAGCGTGCCTGTTCGTCGCCCTCATCAAAGAGATTGAGGCACGGCTCTTCAAGCGGTGATTTGCTCACGATGGCGACGCCGTTGTAGGATTTTTGCCCTTTAAACGCTGCATGGTATCCCGCTAGCTCAAAGGGCTTCACAGGAAAATCCTTGTCCTGTACTTTGGTTTCCTGAAGGCATAAAATGTCCGGGTCCTCACGTTCCAGCCAATCCAGCAAAATGGGGAGTCTGGCGCGTAGGGAATTGGCATTAAAGGTGGCAAATTTCATTTTTCTAAGTCTCCTTGATAGGCAGCCGGTCAAGACAAGGGGATCTTTGATTAAACTTGGTTGCTCTGAGAATTTAATTATTCTATACTGTACCACAGAGGGGCGGAACTGACAATCACAGCACCCCGATTTATTTTGAAACGAAACCAGTTTTAAACGTTTAATTTTGTCCAAGGTCGAGAAAAAAGAAGACCGTGGGAGGAACTTTATGGCTGACAATCAGAACCTTATCAGGATTTTTGAGTATGCCCTGAACCAGGAAAAGACCGGCATGAGTTTTTTCGAGACATCAATCCAGCGGATGGGTGTGGGTGCCGCGGTGACGGCGTTCAAACAAATTGTTGAAGAAGAGAAACGTCATATCGTATTTATAGAATCGATTCTGGAAAAATTGAGAAATGATCAGGCGCTGGATCTTTCCTCTTTCGAAAATGAGGTCATGGAGCCGACAAATTACTTTGATGATCGAAGCCGGTCCGAATTTTTGGAAAAGTGCCTGTATGAATCGATGGTTCCGGATGTTACCGTTTTCAATACGGCGTGGCTTATTGAGAAGGATCTGAGCGAGTTTTATGAAAAGACCGCCGGAAAGGTTGATGGCCCTGCTTCAAAAGCGCTTAAGATGCTGTCAGCATGGGAAAAATCCCATGAAAAATTTTTCAGGGAATTCCGGGATAAACTGACGGATGCCTATGCCAAAATGCCTTGGGGCGGATAATTTCTCCAAAGGACATATCATACAGTGATGGCAATGGTTGTCCGTTTGGTGATTCAGAGGAGAAATGACATGTTTCATGGGACGGTTTTGATTCAAATGCAACATGAGACATTTTGACCATTGGGCGATCAATATACCTTTGTGTTATGATGTTTTGCTTTTTTTATGAGACATTTTTGTGCCAGGATCATTCGATGGGTGACTTTTTTTCTAAGAGTCCTTTTTGATGGCAGAAGGAGAAAGCAGGCCAGACGCTCGTTTTTGGTTCTTTTCATTCTTTAATGATCTTTTGGCACAAAAGATGCTGGTACAGTAACAAAATACTAAAATTTTACTATCTGTCTGTTGTATTTGATCGAGTTTTTCAGATAACATGTAAACGAATTTGAACATAACCGAAAGGGGGTGCTACAATGGGAGAGTGGAAATGCAAGGAATGCGGTTACAACATAAAGGCGGATGCGCCGCCGGAAAAATGTCCGGCCTGTGATAAAAAGTGTGAATTTGTCGATACCACATGTTACATTCCCGACTGCGGGAATACCGGTAAGGATCCACGGCTTTAGACGAATAAGAGGGAGGTTTGTATGTCCAAGAAAAAGTACCAGGTGAGAGCCGAATGCCCTCAATGTGGTTGTGGTGATGTCAGTTTCCTGGGTCCCGAGAAGTTGAGGGAGAAGTTTATAGGAGACGAGAAAGAAATTGATATTTTATGCCCTTTGTGCGGAACCAAACATAAGGGAAAGGCTGTTGTAGAGGAAGAATAATAGGGGGGGTTGAATGGGAAAAGCACTTATCGTGTATGCCAGCAGATCCGGCGAGACCAGAAGAATCGCAGAATTGATAGGGGAAGGGATTCGCATTCAGGG
>JAJDOH010000294.1 GCA_022340265.1 Deltaproteobacteria bacterium
TCTATTTTATTGAAAGGGATTATGAAGGTGCGGTGGAAGTGGCAAAGATCGAGGTTCCGGAACAAGTCAAAAATGAAGCCAAGTACGACATACCAAGTGCTAAAGGTGTTTTTGCGGTAGACGGTGAGCTACAATTGTGGCTTAAAGGAAAATTGGATGTTGCATAAATTAGGAATTTATAGGAGAAACAATGGAGAATAAAATACTTGAAGCGATGAAGAAAGCGGGCAAGCCGGTCCGCCCTGGAGACGTGGCTGATATGATCGGTGAGGAGAGCAAGGAAGTTTCTAAAGCAATCAGTAAATTAAAGAAAAATGGAGCTGTGATTTCGCCCAAACGGTGCTATTATTCTTTACCGGAAAAATAAGGAGAACAGATCATGGCAGCGCCTGAGCAGATGTACCAATGCCAGACCGCAAGCTGCGGTTATATATACGACCCTGACAGAGGTGATCGAAAAGGTAAGATCCCCAAAGGCACACTTTTTGAGGATTTGCCGGAAGATTGGAAATGTCCGGTTTGTGGTGCCGGAAAGAAAATGTTCAAGCCGCTGGCATGACCGGGACGAATTGAAAATCGATTGGTTTGTGAAAGCCTTAGGAGGGTGAAATTTATGGAGTTGAAAGGGAGTCAAACGGAAAAAAACCTGTTAACCGCATTCGCCGGTGAATCCCAGGCGAGAAACCGGTATACCTATGCTGCCAGCCAGGCGAAGAAAGAGGGTTTTGTTCAGATCAGCAGTATTTTTGAAGAAACTGCAAATCAGGAAAAAGAGCATGCAAAAAGACTTTTCAAGTTCCTGCAAGGAGGCGAGACGGAAATATCTGCCGCGTTTCCGGCAGGGGTTATCGGCAGCACCCTTGAAAATCTGAAGGCAGCGGCTGCCGGGGAACATTACGAACATACGGAGATGTATCCGGGATTTGCAAAAATCGCCCGCGAAGAAGGGTTTTCGACCATTGCCGATGTTTTTATGTCCATCGCGGTGGCCGAAAAGCAACATGAAAAGCGATACAATGATCTCAGTGCCAATATCGAGGCCGATCGCGTTTTTAAGAGGGATACCGATGTGGTGTGGCGTTGCAGGAACTGTGGCTATCTTCATCAGGGAAAAGAAGCGCCTCAGAGTTGCCCCGCATGTGACCACCCGCAGGCCCATTTCGAGCTTCTGGGGGAAAACTATTAACAATTTCAAATGACGAAGGGGAGGATGTTATGGCGGAAAGAATGGAAGTTTATAAGTGTGAAGCATGCGGAAATATTGTTGAAGTACTCCATGGCGGTGAAGGGGAGTTGGTTTGCTGCGGTCAGCCCATGGTGCTTTTCAAGGAAAATACCGTTGATGCCGCCAAAGAAAAACACGTACCGGTTGTTGAAAAAACCGCGGAGGGTTTCGTCGTGAAGGTGGGTGAAGTGGCGCATCCCATGGAGGAAAAACATTATATTGAATGGATTGAAATCATTGCCGATGGAACGGTTTATCGACAGTTTCTGAATCCCGGCGATGCACCGGAGGCAGCTTTCAACATCAAAGCGGACCAGGTGACAGCGAGAGAGTATTGTAACGTTCATGGACTTTGGAAGGCCTAAGGTTATTTCAAGTTTTAAATTCCAGAAAGTGAGTAGAAATTTACTGAAAAACAGATTGAAAGGAGTCTGAAATGTCAACGCCTCAGCATTGCCCGGGTTTTGAACAGGCGCGAAATTTGAAGTCGTTTACCTGTAAATGCCCCAAATGTGGAAAGGAAAAAGAAATTTTTTCCGATGAATTTAATAAAGAGCACTCTTGTTCCGGATGTGGGGAAAAAATTGACTTCACCCAGTGTTCGCTGGAAGCCGGTACCTAACCCCTCTTAACGTACTTTTGTTATGGATGTCCTCGCAACAGGCAAAACTGTGATTTCTGTTGCGGGGCATGTTGATGATGAACAGTCCGTTCCAAATGTCATTCACGATCACTGCAATGAAAGACCGGCAGGATTGCGCCAATCCCATATTCAGACGGTGTTAGTGCGAAACCGGAGGGGGGGGACCCAATCACGCATCACACCCTGATATTTTCATCGCTGCACGCATTTCGGGGGAACCTGTGACGGGACGTATTCCAAAAGCGCGGATGCTCGAAATTCTTTACCGGAGCGATGCTGACGCCGGTTTGTTGGAATTAGGACGTTATCCAACCAAGCGAATCGTTAACGCTCTCCTTCCCCTCCTTTACAACCAGGATGAAATTATCAAATGGCGGGCGGTTACGTTTATGGGCATTTTTATGGCGGACTTGGCTGAAGAAGACATGGAAGCTGCCAGGAATGTCATGAGACGTTTCATGTGGAATTTAAATGATGAATCGGGGGGGATCGGTTGGGGATCTCCCGAGGCCATGGGTGAGATTCTGGCCCGCCACGAAGGGCTTGCCGCGGAATATGCCGTTATTCTGTTTTCTTATGCCGATAAAGATGGTAACTACTTGGAACTGCCCATGTTACAGCGGGGGCTGCTTTGGGGAATCGCCAGGTTTTCAGAAGCAGCACCGCAAGTTGTAAGGGGTTCAAAATTGCAGTTCCTCCATTACCTTAACTCAACAGATGCGGCCGTCAGAGGGCATGCCGCCCGAATTTTGGGATTGGTCGGAACGAAGGAAGACAGGAAATATCTTTTGCCCCTTTTAAAGGATAAATCCGCCTACATGACTTATGCGGATGGCAGGCGTATGACGCATCTCGTGGGGGAAGCAGCGGAAGATGCGCTCCTGAAATTGGAAAAGGATACTTCAAATTGAGCAAATTGAAAGGAAGGAGACCATGAATAAACGGTATGCAAACCCTTATGTAATCGGTGTTTGTTTAGGCCTTGTCCTGCTTTTTTCTTTTTATATCATGGGCCGGGGAGTCGGTTCGTCTGCCAGCTTCGCGAGGATCGGGACTTTCGGGATGGGGCTAGTGGCGCCGGAACATACGGAAGCCAACGCTTATTTTTCAAAATATTTCAGGGGGGGGCGCTCCCCCCTCATGGCATGGCTGGTTTTTCTCAGCCTGGGTGCCGGTCTGGGGGCGCTTTTTTCGGCCTTCATCGCCAATCGCATCAAAGGAGAAGTGGCCCGAGGTCCTGCCATCGGCGTTTCCGCAAGGCTTTGGCTTGCGCTGTTTGGCGGCATCCTTTCCGGGTTTGCAGCTCGATTGGCAAGGGGGTGTACCAGCGGACAGGCGCTCACGGGTGCATCTGAATTGGCTTTTGGATCCTGGGTTTTCATGTTCTGCATTTTTGGAGGCGCTTATGCAACCGCCTATTTTTTCAGAAAGGAGTGGTTATAATGGGTCCGCTCTACAAATTCGGATGGTTTGATTTTGCTTACAGCCTTCAGATTGCCGGTTTTGTGGGATTTTTCTTCGGTTTTGTACTGGAAAGAGCGGGCTTTGGCGATGCTCGAAAGCTGACCGCAATTTTTTATCTCAAGGATTTTGCAGTTCTAAAAGTGATGTTCACGGCTATCGTGGTGTGTGCTTTAGGACTCTTGTATTTTTCGCTGTTTGGCTGGATTGATCTGGCCCGGGTCCATATCCTGCCCACCTATATCTGGCCGCAGATCGTTGGGGGGCTCATTCTGGGTGTGGGGTTTGTGATGGGGGGGTATTGTCCCACCACCGCGATCGTTGCAACGGTTTCCGGCAAGCTGGACGGTCTGATTTTTATCGTGGGCATGATGCTGGGATCGATCATTTTTGCCGAGTTTTTCCCTTTGCTTCAAAACTTTTATGAAGCCGGCAGTATGGGAACGGTTCGGTTGCCGGATTTGTTTCATCTCAGTCCCGGCGTCATCGCATTATTGATCAGTTTAATGGCGTTGGGCGCTTACTGGGTAGCCGAACGTGTGGAGCAAAAGTTCGGAAATCCGGATGAGCTGCCAAAGGGATCCCCTAAAGCGAAAAGAATTGCTGCCGGGATTTTGGTCCTGATGGGGCTGATTCTTGCGGTGGGCTATCCCGAAGATCGCTACGCACAAAAACCGGGTACTGCTCCATTGTCGCTGAAAGAAGAAAAGGCACCAACGCTTCAACAAAAGACCGCTCCGGTGGAAAAGCCCAAAAACGCTCCGGGTTTCAAGATGGTGGAAGATGAAGGCTGCTAAGGTGTTACATGCTGAGTAAAGGAGAAAAATATGAAAAAAATCGAAATTTTTAAAGAAAACGACTTCAATGACCTCCATATGAGCCGGCTATTGGTGCATGACGCTCCTTATTTCAAAATCCTGAATTTCAATTTTAGACCCGGCCAGGAGCTTCCTATCCATTCCCACGATATTGAAGGTCAATTGAGTATCGTCGTTCTGGAAGGTGAAGGGCTTTTCCTGGCAAAAGATGGGGAAACGATTCCTGCCAAGGCGGGCGATATCCTCATCAGCGATATCAGCGAACCCCATGGCATTCGAGCAACCGGTTCTATGCGTGTGCTTGTGACCATTGCACCTCCCATATAACAATCTTGCTATCCCTTTTTTGTGAAAACAATTGACATGAACATCCCTTAAAACTATTTTTGCTGATGGCGTTTGGTTGGTTCGTTTTTAGATGAAATGGAAATTTTGAGGGGGATTTGATCAAAGGAAATGCCTGATCAGGAATCAAACAAGGAAGAAAAGGGTCGGGCGGTGGTACAACCGGCCGAAAAGGATGTCAGCCTGGATATCGAAAATGCGCTGAGCTTTCTTGATTCCGAAGATGATGAAAAGGCGGCCCTTCCCAAAACGGCTCCCAAACCTCCGGCAAAATCAAAACCGTCAAACCCCGAAATCACCGCCGATAAACCGATCCAGCAAAAAGAAACAAGCAACGCAAAACCCCTCGAAAAGGAAATGCTGCTTTCTCGGAAAGATCGAGAAAAATCCGCTCAAAGAAGGGTGCTGACGCCGGATCAACCGGAAGGAAAGAAAAGTACGAAGATATGGATTCTGTTGTTGGGGCTGGTGATTCTGATTATTCTGGCAGCCCTCACGTTTTTGTAAGAGCCCTCAAAGGGGCGGCGTCATCCACACTCAGCGCATTTCATTGAGGGAATCCATGTTGTTGAGGATAAGAACCCATCCTTCAATTTCTCCCTCTACCCTTAAGATTGAAACCGTAATCTGGACGGCGATGTTGTTCATGATTATGGTAAAAGATTGTCGCATTAACGCCGTGTCTTTTGCGACCGCCTTTAATCCGGTCAGTATTTTCTTTTTTTCATCTGCGGGAAAAACTTCCGTTATTCGGCTGGATAATAATTTTGAAATCGGTTGATTCAGAATTTCCACTCCCAATCTATTTACAAATACGATTCTGGCGTCCTTTTCAGCCACAATGATTCCCATTCCAGCGCTTTCTACAATGCCCTGTTGAAAACTCAAGCTCTCCAGCAAATCAATCGTCGCTTGTCGTCGAAACAGCTTTTCATGGTTAAACAGATCTTTGTTTGGTGAGGAGAGAAAAGGGTCTCCTTCAACGTACTCCATGAACCTGTCCACATACTTGGCCATTCTCTCAACGGGCTGTTTTTGAAGATAATAGTCCGCCCCCACTTCTTTCTGGAGTTCCCGTAATTCGATAATGGAATCAGACATCCCGATGATTGAAAATTCTTTATTCGCGTATTTTTCGCGTACAAAATCAATAAATTGCCCGCCATCAATTCTGGGCATGAGAATGTTGACGAAAATATAGTCCACCATCTGGTCTTCCAACGCCAATATGCCCTGTTTGCCGTCATAGGCCTGATGCACATCGAGGCCTCTTTCTCTCAGCAAATTGCCCAGGAACTTTACAAAAAAGAAATCGTTATCGACAATCAATGCGTTTTCAGGCATTTAAGTCCTCGATGTAGTTGGGATGCACCGGTAGTAACAGTTTCTTCCGTAAACCATTACCGGTTGATACAGACCCGTCGCACTTCGCTGATATCCGTCAATCCCTCAAACACTTTCTTAATACCATCCTGTTTGAGCGTTGTCATCCCTTCTTTCAATGACTGTGATAAAAGGGTTTGAAGGTCTGCCCGTTCCTTTATCAATTGTTTAATACGGGACGTCCCTTCCATAAGTTCGTGAATTGCCGTTCGTCCTTTGTAACCGGTTTGCGAGCATTCTTCACACCCCTCAGGGACGTAGAGTTTCAGGTTTTCGGAATAATCGATTCCGGTTTCTTTGAAATGCTCAATCCCGTATTCATTCATGATTTCTTCAAAGGCTTCCTTTGAAGGATGATACGCCTTGCGGCAACTCAGACAGAGTTTGCGAACCAGCCGCTGGGCCAGTACGCACAGGAACGCATCTGAGAAATTGAGCGTATTCAGCCCCATATCCAGCAATCGCGTGACGGTTTCCGGTGCACTGTTGGTGTGCAGGGTTGAAAACACAAGGTGCCCGGTCAATGAAGCCTCCAGGGCGATGGATGCGGTCTCAAAATCACGCATTTCACCAATCATGATGACATCGGGGTCGGCCCGCAGAAAAGAGCGCATGACCCGGGCAAAATCGAGACCTATTTTGGGCTTTACCTCAACCTGGCTCAGGCCCTCCTGAGTGATTTCGATGGGGTCTTCCGCAGTCCATATCTTGATGCCCGGCTGGTTGATCATTCCCAAAGCCGCGTGCAGGGCTGTGGTCTTCCCGGAACCCGTCGGGCCGGCCGCCAGTATCAAACCATGGGGCTGTCGGATCATTTTTTTAAGAACCGACAGATTTCGGTCATTAAGACCCATGTCTTCAAGTTTCATGGCCCCCGGATCGGCCAGTATTCGTAATGTCGCAGACTCATACCCGCCGGATGTGGGCAGGGTTGCCAGCCTCATTTCAAAGGGGCGGATACCTTTGCGTCTGAATATGATTTTTCCGTCCTGTGGCAGCCGCTTTTCAGCGATATCAAGACCCGCCATAATCTTGATCCGTGATAACATGCCTTTGGCCATACTCAAAGGGACGTCGATATAGTTCTGGCAAACACCGTCCGTTCGGAATCGAATTTGCGCTTTTTTTGAAATAACGGAAGGTTCAATATGAATGTCCGATGAGTTGTTCCTGAAAGCGGTGACGACTATTTGATCAATCAGTCTAACAATCTTGCTGGATGACTCGTCCAATGAATCATCCAGTTCTTCTTCCGGTTCTTCCTCAAAACTGACGAAAGAAATCATGTCCAGTTCTTCAAGCATATCTTCATTGGATTTTTCAGGCTTTTTCTTGAAGAAATGTTGAATAAAGCGCTCTATATCCTCCCTGATCCCCACGGAAAACTCGATGCGGCTGGCTTTCATTAATCCGGTAACCTGGTCGATTTTCCCAAGATCCCTGGGATCATCCATTAGAATTTCCAGCCCCTTTTTACTCCAGCTCAAGGGCACCCATCCGGCGTGCATGAGATAGGACTCTTTTAAATTGGTAATGATCTCAATGGGAACAGGAAGTTCCGGGTCAAAACTTCGAAACGGACAATCATAAAATTCAGAAAGGGATTTTCCGATGATTTCCTGACTGATTTTGAAATGGTCAATCAGGACAACCTCAACACTTTTGTTCACTTTTTTGGAAATTGCCAAAGCCTGCTGAAGTTGGGAGAGGGTCACGCTTCGCTTTTTCAGAAGATAACTGTATCTTGATCCAGGCGCAACCGCCGCCATGCCGATTCTTAATTTTTGTGCTATTTCACGGTTCGCGGGATCCAGTTTTGACGCGAATTTATATTGTGAAAGTGCCAGGTCGTTATGGCCGGCGTCTTCCAATTGGAGACCTAATGAGAAACGGATTTGGGCCAACTGATTATTCTGAAAATCTAACTTCGCAACCGTCTCAACAACCCGTTTTGCAGCTTCGGCGGGATGAAGTATGCTCAGCAGGCATTCGGCAAAATCAGGAATGATTTTAATAACCGGAAAATCGGTTTTAAACAGTTTTTCATATTCCTTAATGGCTTCGCTCATGAGCCCCAATTGCTTGAAGGCCACTGCGTTATCCAGCGTGCCGCTTGACCCTTCGACGGCGATGGCCTCTTTGATAACCGAGATATCTTCTTTGGAAATTCTGGGGACGTGGGTCTCAAGATTCTCGATTTCCTTCTTTAAAACCCGGATCTTTTTATCAATGATGTCGGATCGTTCGGTGTCATCTTTTGGAATGGCAGCCAGAACTTCATCACAAACCATCAGGGATTCCTTGAGCAATCCCATGGAACGATAAATTTCAATTTCTTTTATTCCGCTATCAAAATCCATTTTTTGTTACGCAAAGAAATTCAAGCAGAGGTTTAATTGCTATGAAACAATTCCGCGTCATATTAAAAACCCTTATCTTAAAGGCCCGTATTACAGGCTGGGAATTACAATAACGCCTCGAATGATTGCACACAACCTTGACAATATGAAGTGAAGAGTAAAAAAACAGGCGATGGGTGTCAAGATATAAGTTTTCCTTGGTATTTAAAAAAGTTGCTTGACGAGTTTTGCATCTTTTGAATATGCTTAAGAATCTTTCATGTTATTATATTTTGGCATTGCGTTTCCCCTTTGAATGACCTGCTATTTGAAATGCGGTGTCGCTCCGTTGCTGCATCTTATATTTTTTTTGTTCGGAATCGAGCATATGGCCAACCTGAACTTCAAAAGCAAGGAAATGGAATGTAAGATCGTATTCTACGGTCCCGGGCGAGGAGGAAAAACGACCAACCTGGAATACATTTTCAAGACCTACCAGAAACAAACCACCGGGGAGATGGTTTCTATCAATACAAAAGGTGACCGAACCCTTTTTTTTGATTTTTTGCCCCTAAAGCTTGGAAAGATCCGTGGTTATAACGTGAGAGTCCAGCTTTACACCGTTCCCGGCCAGGTGCGTTACAATTCCACAAGAAAAGTGGTCTTGCGAGGTGTGGACGGATTGGTCTTTGTGGCTGACTCGCTTCTTCTAAGGCGAGAGCACAACATCATGTCGTTGAATAATCTTCAGGAAAACCTCAAAAGCTATGGATTGAAAATCTCCGAAATTCCGTTAGTGATTCAGTATAACAAAAGAGATCTTGAAAAGGAGGGAATTCGTCTTCTTTCTGTTGAAAGCATGGAACAAGACATGAATCGACAGCTGCAAGCGCCCTCTTTTTCCGCCAGCGCCTCCAATGGCCAGGGTGTTGGCGCTACCCTGAAAGAGTGCCTGAAACTCACCCTTGAATCCCTTCAAAACAAACTGGAATAGAGTTAAAGGATGACCCGGGAAAAAATGGTCTCAAATCCTGCTCGTTCCGGCCGATGGCGGCGTTTTATCAGGTGGCTATGGGGGTTCTGGCCCCACTGGCCGGTGGCGGCCGCCGTTATTGCAGGCGGTTTAACCAATGTCCTGAGGAGTTTTAATGCTGAACTTCTGCCCTTCAGCCAGCTGAGCCCCTTTCTGGGGCTGGAAAAGTCTATTGCCATTTTGAGCAACAGCACACAGGCCATTTTGGGTGTGGGGCTCGTGCTGGTGGGTTTTGGACTGCTCAGACGGCTGGCTGCTGCCTGGTCTTTTACCGTAATTCTTCTGTTGATAACCCTGGGTGTCAATGTGGTCCAGCAGCACTGGGGAAAATGGATTATTTATTCAGCCCTGATGCTGCTGGTAATGATACCGCTGAGGCATAATTTCAGTCGTCAAACCCGAATTGCAAACTATACCATTTCACTGACCAGCATTTTCTCGATCCTGGCTTACGGAACCTTCGGCAGCTATCTTCTCGGCACCGGTTTTCATCCGGCTGTTCATGATTTGACCACTTCTTTTTATTTTACCATTGTAACCCTTTCCACCGTCGGATATGGCGATATCTCACCGGTGACACCCGAAACACGTCTCTTTGTGGTATCGCTTTTGATCGTGGGCTTGAGTGTTTTCGCGACTGCCATCGCATCGGTGTTGGGACCTGCCATTACGACAAAGCTGGGCCACATACTAAACCCGAAAGGAGGTCGAATGAAACTGGAAAAACACATCATACTGGCTGGTGAAGGCAGTATCGCTGCCAATACGGCCATAGAACTGTCAGATCGGAAGCTTTCGTTCGTTCGTATCCTGAATCGAAGCGAAGATGCGCCTGATCCTGAAAAAGGTGACATCACCGGAGACCCCACTGATGAAGCGGTACAGCTCAACGCTGGCATCAAAAAGGCGGCGATGGTAATCGCAGCCGGGGATAACGATGGTGAAAATGCCTTTATCACCCTGCTGGCCAAGGACTTGAATCCGGAAGTTCGGGTACTGGCGGTCGCCAATGCCATTAATGCCATTGGAAGACTCAAACTGGCTCGGGCGGATCTGGTTTTTGCTCCAACAGCAGTGGGCAGCCGCCTTTTGGCTGACCTCGCTGAAGGGGACCGGATCAGCGATGAGTTTCGGGATTTGCTTGAGGGTGAGGGCTTCGCCAAAAGCCCCAAAAAAGAATAGTCAGGCCTGTGGCGGGACTGTAAATGCCCTAAACCTTCAGCCGAAAGGCCTTTCCGTCACTCAGGCTACCTGTTTCCAGGCCGAAAAAGGTTTTCTGAATATTTATTGATCATACATCCGTTTTTGTGTTAAGAATTTCCATTCGAACTTTTTCTTCATTTTCAGCAATCCGAATACCTTGATATGACTTTGGTCTACTTTCCGTCACATTTCAAACGAGCGCCGGCCATATTTTTCTTTGCCTTTTTCCTTTTTACGTTAGGGGTGACCCACTTCTTTGGAGGAAGCGTTTCTCTTCTTCAGGCCGGGGAATCGAAAGCCGGACTTCCGTATATTGTCAAAAAAGGGGACTCCTTAGGAGAGATCGCGCTACGCTATAACGTATCGGTTACGGCAATCAAGAAATGGAACAAACTCACAGGAGACAAAATTTTTGAAGGACAGCGACTCAGGATAGAACCGTTCCCCTTGCATTCCTATACCGTTAAAAGCGGCGATACCCTTTCCGAAATTGCCCTTGCGTCAAATATCCCTGTTTCCCGTCTCCGCGAACTGAATAAAATTACAGGGGATCGCATTTACACGGGCCAGAAACTCCAACTGGTTAACGATCGGAAACGGACCGAAAAACCCTCCGTTCATGTGGTTGAAAAGGGAGAATCCCTGTGGGATATCGCGAAGCAATACGATATTTCCATTGCAGCAATCAAAAAAAGGAATCATCTGAAAACAGAAGTTATTACGCCCGGCATGACTCTTTCGTTGAAGGAAGTTCCGGAAGAGAAGCACGCAAAAGAGAAAACAGATGAGGAGGATCCTGAACTCTTTGAATACAAGGTGCGGCCGGGGGACAATCTTTCCACCATTGCAGAGCGCTTTGATGTGGCTGTGAGCCTGCTTAAACAGCTCAACGGCCTCAAGGAAAACCGGATTTATCCTGGACAGACGTTGCAGTTGCGACCCACTTCTTTGGATGAAGCGGTGCACGTGGTGCGTTCGGGAGAGACCTTGTCTTCCATCGCGTTCAAATACCGGATGAATGTGTCCGACATCAAGCGCATCAACGAAATCGAAGGCAGTAAAATAGTGGTGGGACAGGAATTGCGTCTCAAGGGGGCGAAACCCAATGTTTATATTGTTGAACGCGGGGATGCACTGTGGGAAGTTGCCCAGGCCTATGGCATGAGGGTTGAGGAACTGAAACGGCTCAACGGGTTAACCTCCGATCGGATTTATCCGGGACAGGAACTTCAACTGGGGATCGCCCCCGCCAGACCTTTCGGCACTTACACCGTCAAAAAGGGTGACTACCTGGGCAGAATCGCCCGTCTTCACCAGATGAGTGTTGCGGATTTAAAAAGCATGAATAATATGAAAACCGCTCTGATTTATCCAGGCGATCAATTAAAGGTTACGCCTTTTTTGCAGCAAGGGAGTGAATGGCTTAAAATCAGCGAAATCAACTGGGACGACCTGATGGGTTCTTCAGGGGGATTAAAAAAAATCACTCTTGGAAACGGTCCATATTACGGCAGTCGCCCCATGGCCCGCCGTCAGAACAATCGCCGGTATTATGAGAGTGCCCGCCTCTCTCTTTGGAACACCTACAAACGTGCCCAAAAACTTCAGGCAGCCCTTGATCGGAAGATAGCTAAAATGGGCCGTTTGAGTGACTGTCTGAATGGTTGGCATATTGTCATTGACCCGGGACACGGCGGTCTGGATCCGGGAGCCGTGGTAGCGAATCTGGATGGAAACGGCGATAAAGTCTATGTGGTAGAGGATGAATATGTCTATGATGTCGCACTTCGGGTGTATGTCATGCTCCGCCTGCACGGAGCGGATGTGACACTGACGCTTTTGAGCCCTGATCATCTGATTCGTCATTCAGATCCGCCGGTTCAAACCTTTGTGAACGAAAAAAACGAAGTTTATAACAGCCGTGCGTTCAACAGGGGAAATAGCCGGTCCCACTGGCCAAAGGGAGGGCGTAATGGCAATCTTTCGCGTCGCGTCGCCATTGCCGAAAATGCCTTCAAGAATGTGCCTCGGAACCGGCGGATGCTTTTGTCTTTTCACGCGGATATCGACCACAGTTCTCCCAACGTCCCGCTGGTGTTGTATTATCGAAACAGAAGGACCGGCAGGCCGGATCGTGCATCGAAGCAATTCGCAAAAGCCATTCAACCGTTTTTAGGGGCGGGGACCGTGATTCGAGGCCAGAATGTATTTGTGTTGAGAAACAGTCCTGCCGATATCAGCGTGATGCTCGAGTTGCGTAACCTGGCATATACGGATCACGCCTGGGCTTTGAGGTTTGAAGAACTGCGCCAGCGGGATGCCGAAAAAGTGGTAAGGGGCGTTGTTGAATACGTGAAAGGGAAAGGATAAAATGAAAACAAAAACGGATGAACGGCTATTGAAGAGGAGGGTTTAAGTTTCAACTTCCAAATTGGACTGACGTGCTTGAGCAGATGCCTGGTTTAGAGGTGCTTACTCATATCACAGAGAACATCCCCGCCGCAAGTATCTGCGATAGTCGTCCGAGTGATGTCGAAGGATTTGTTTTATATAGGCCATATGTCTTTCGATGTTTGTTTTGTAGACGTCTTTGTCCAGGCCCCATCGGGAAATGAAATGGTGACGCATATAACGCCAGACGCCGTCCAACTCCTCGTCAAAACGTGTAAGGGTCATTTGATAAAAATCAGGCGTTTTTCTAAGTAGGTCCAACTCACTTTCATAGCCCGAAACCCCGCCTTCACGAAATTCATGGTAAAGGTGAATAAGTTTTTCCAAGTAGTTACGATCTGCCATTTGTCCCTGCAGATCCGCTGTCCCAAGCATTTTGCCGAGGAGATTGTTCTCGAAATCTGAAAACTGAATTCCCGCAAGATCCACCTCAAGCCCGGTACATCTGACGATATTTCGACAGAAACTGAAATTCTCACGTGAAAAACCTTTCTTATCAAAATAGTCTGACATGAAATCAACACTCAGATCTACGTGATTAAGGGTGTATTTTGCGCCGGTTCCGGTCTTGTCATCATCAGTCTGAATGTAGCCGGTATCATGCATCAGAGCACTGATAAGTGCGAGGGATGTCCCCCGTCTGGTAAAGTCAGCACCTGTATTGGTGGCGCCATGAATCAACCTGGCCAATGCCATGAAAGTGTCCGTCGTATGTTTCAAATCATGGTAACGGGTGTTGCATTTGCGGTAACCGGGATAATTGCCTGCGAAAAGATTTAGTAAATCGTTGAAAACAAGATCAATGGTGCCATAATCAAAATCCGGAAAAATCAAGGAAACCGTTTTTTTGACCTCCTCTAAAACGCTGAACGGATCTTCCATATTCACAAAATGCATCAACGTCGGTTTATTTTCATCCATAGAGATCCCTCTTGAAACGTCGGTCCATCGATTGTCACGAATAAATTCGCACCATTATGTAACACCATGCAGGGATATTGGCAAGGCTGTTCCTTTGGCGGGGGTACCAGGTAGCGTTGCTACGGTCATTCGCTTTTGGATATTTCATTTCTTTCTGACTTTATGAGTAACGGCATTTCGTCTACGATTAGGATTTTCAGGGATATACGTGTCGATCAAACGCAGGGGCTGATCGCTCAAGTGAAGATGTTTCTGAGCCGGAATGTTCATCTACATAATCGAAACTTCCTTTGCGAATGTTGAAGAAAAAAATCTCGGGCAGACTGTACAGGGTACCTTCAAGCCCTGAAACGGACAGCTCGCCACCATCCAATGGCAGCGTGAAAACGCCCAGCGCAGCCGTGATAAGGCCATAAGCGCCGTTGATTAGTCCGTAAAGCGGTCGAATCCAGACCACGTCATCAGTAAAAAATATGAATTGTGTATCCCCTTTAGAACCGTGATAGAGGGTTGAAGTCAGTGTATTGCACTCTTGTAAGTAGCTGCCGGCATTTTCGGTTTGCTCGACCAGCATGCGTTTTCTATAACCGGGCAACACATCGATTTTAATGACCCGATACCGGCTTTTCACAAGGTCAAACAGTCTGAAAGGGATGAAGCCGAGGTCTTCGCCCGGAGCGATCTTTCCACCCAGCACCTCCGCAACCCTTTCATGTTTCTGAAATGGGGCGTTCATATTCTGAATGAGTTCGGTGGCACAGTTCTGGTTGATCAGGTCGTAAGGGTAACAATTTTTTAACTGATGGTAATAGGTCTCCCGGTTCATTCGAGCAGAGGCCAGCGCCAGGGTTAAGGTCTGCTTTGGAATTTTCACATCGATCAGAGGGACTGTGCCGGGTCTGGACGGCATCAGCCTGCCATAGGCCACACGAATGACGTTGCCGTTCAGTCGACCGTTTTCGAGTTCGGCAAAACGTCCGGCGCCCTCTTCCATGCGATTGTAGGTTCGTTCATCCAGGGCGCCCCCTGCAAATGTACTGCGGCGGATTTCCCAGTATTTGCGCCATGCGCGATCAGCCAGCTTTTTGGTGACGGCCGGGTCACCCTCCAACTTCTTGACATCCACGGATTTGGAGGATTCCGGAAAAGGGTCCAGCAGATAGAGCCTGTTCCGTTTAAGGGACCATGTGATCGCCTGAAATCTGGCATTGGCCAGCAGCAATGGATAACCCCAGTCAGGGCGATTGGATGAAAGCAAACGGATAACCGATGCCTTAAGGGTATCGGCATACGCTGAGAGCTTGTTCCGTTCATTCTTTGTCAAACCATTTCTATCGCCCGGGCGGGCGAAGTCATCCATGCCTATCAGAACCCCTTTCCGGAGAGGAAATGCATGTTCCAGGGTGTCAAGGGCCATCCATTTGAGTCGATTTTCTGAATACTTTATGGAAAGGGTTTCAATGGCCGTGGGGTAGACTTGGGAACTGATATCGTTGGGCTTTATGTCGGTTGCAGTAATGGGTATTCTTAAAAATTGCTCGTTGAGCCTTTCCTTTTTTCTTTCAAAATACGTTTTCCCGTAAGCTGCATTTATCAGTGGGCAAAGCCGCAGGCTGACAGCATCGGCCGGACCGTCAAAAGCAAACAGTCCCGCACCATTGATAGACATTTCGAAATTTCCGATATTCAGATCGCTCAAAATCTTCACGTCTGCGGAAAGATCATTCAGGCGAGCCATGTGGGCTTCTTGGATCAGATAATAGCGGTCGAGAGATTCTTGAAGCGTCTGAAGATCCGGGGTTTGAATATCGATATGTGCCATGTAAAGGGTTCGATTTTCCAGGTCGTTGTAGATATAACGGAAATAGGACCACCTTTCACGGACCAGCTTAAAAAGCCCATTGGGAAAATATTGAAAATGATAGACAGTATTGCCGACACGCAATGCGCTGTGCCCACCGCTTGAGCCGCCTACATTGGCATCAATATAGATAAATTGCAGCGGCGTTGATGTAGAAGGCGTTTTGCTTTCGGCTGGAACCGGCCGTAAGCAAAACATCTGCAATATGACAATCAGCCCTGACAGAAAGGCATAGGAACCACATTTACGGAAGACGCGCATTTTCGGCGATGAAAATCTGTACTCAGAAAAATTGAATTACCGTGAGCGCCTGGAAAGTCTTAACGTCGCCGTTTCCCGACTTCACGATTAGGGCTGGTAACTTTCAGTAATAAGAATGAGTGCGTTTTTCTCTCTTGCTGCCAGTGCCGGAATAAAGTAGACATTTTTGACTTCATCCCGTGAAATACCGGCCTGTTTTAAGCCGGTGCCGATGGCATGGTAGGTATCCGTATTCTGTTCCCAGTCGGTGATGCCGTGCCGTTCGGCAATTTTACCCAATTCCCGAAGGTAAGCCTCCGCATCACCCTTTTTTGCGACGCTGGTTGTGTAGGCGCTGACATCACTCATATAAGCTCTTTTCGCGTCTTTCGGGTCCGTTTCAGAACCTCCGGACGAGGCGGAACTGGATTTGCTTGAATCACTGGATGTGCCGCTGGAATAAGAAAATGAACACCCGGCCATAAGGGCCAGAATACCCAAAAGAGCAATGATGTTTCGAAGCTTGTTCTGCATGTGGAACTCCTTATTTTTATATGAATTGACCGAAAAATTGCCAGGGAAAATTTCTAACACACAAATCCAAAAAATGTCAACCGGTGGAAAGTGTTAAAGTTCAGCTAGGTCGTCGAAAGGTGGTCGCAAAAGTTTCCATGACTTCGTCTCTGGAAAGTCTCTTTCCAATGGCCTTTTTTGAAAGCCGGTGGCGGGCCAGAAAAAAGCGTTTTCGTTCCGCCGGTGAAAGATCGTCATGAAGCATCCCAAGGTGGTCGTTTCGGTACATGGGACAGGAATGTTCCAAGGCATTGAAGACCCGTTGGATATGCCCCATGACCTCCTTCGATGTCATGGTGTCATGCTCCCATTGGTCCATGTAACCGTTCAATCCGTATTTCCGGCGCATTTCAGGTTCATAGACGGGACTGAGCGGTGCCACACTAAATGGAAAAAGTGCCCACGAGAGCGTCCCGGTGAGTTCCGGGAATTCAATGCGTTTGATAAAATCGCGTGTTCTTTGAACCGTTTGCGCGGTTTCTCCGGGAAAACCGAAAATAAAATAACAGGAGACGTCGATTCCCACGGCCATCAACTGTTCCACCACTCTGGCGTAGAGTTTCGGGGTGGCATTTTTGTTCATGTTGGCAAGTATTCGGGGATCCGCTGATTCCAGACCCAAGAGGACTTCAATGCATCCTGACGCTTTCAACAATTCAAAGTCAGCGCTTTCAAGGGCGGAGGCCCGAACCATGGTCATCCACTTGACGGAAATATTTTCCTGAATGATCCGCCGGGAAAAGTTGTTGAGATTCCCTTTGCCATGTCTGAAGTTGTCATCCGTGAAACGGATGAAACGGACCCCGCGCGCTGAAACGATTTTGAGCTCCTCCACCAATCGGTCCAGACTCTTGATGAACATGAGCCTTCGATCTTTGGTGAAATTGCAGAAAGCACATTTGAAAGGACATCCCTTGCTGGTTTGCAGGGGTATCACTCCGGGGCTGAAAATTTTTTCGGGGAGTGACTGCCACTCTATAGATGTGTTCAGGTTGTCGAAAATATAATCTTTTTTTTCTGAAAAAGAATATTTTCCTCCTTCAACACGGACCGTGTTGGGCAGGTCGTCCACCGGGCGATTGAGGCGGATTTGCTGTAAAGCCGCCAGCAGGATATCTTCGCCCTGAATCCCGGTGATGTAGAGATTGATTCGGGGTTCCTCATTTTGAAAAAAAAGGAAATCATTTTCAGCCAGGCGGGTTTCATAGCCCGGTTTGCGCGATCGCTCTAACATGCGGTAGGAAAGATTGACAAAGGGTCCTCCCGCAATGATGAAAATATCCGGCGCCTGATCGCGAATATCTTCTACGAGCCTGTGGAGCGTCTGTTTGTTGCGAATAAATGTGGTGGAGATGACTACCGCGCGGGGATTGTCCGCGAGCATTTTTATGAAATCTGCCTTTTCTTTGAAATAGCGGTCGATGAGTTTGGCATGAAGACCACCCTTCAGCAGGTATGAGAGCAGGTAGATACCGTTCAGCCGATATGCGGCGCCCCAGTTCATGACCCCGGACCCCTCTACCGGGGGCACGACGCACCCGCCATGTTTAAGGTAATTCCTGATTACCTGTATGGTGGCAACTTTTTCGTCCAGGCGCAGACGTTTATGGATGATATCGGCGGAACCGGTGCCGCCGGCTTCAGCAATAATGATGGCATCGAGAGGCAATTTGAGTATGTCTCCCTAGGAAAGCGTTTTGCAGTTTTGATGGGCCAGAAGATAATGCCGGTAAACGGGAAGGGCCGGGACACCTCCGGTATGGAGAAAAAGGACGTTTTGATTTTTTCTAAAATATCCTTTTTTTGAAAGATCGATCAATCCCGCCATGGTTTTGCCGGTGTAAACCGGATCCAGGAGTATGCCTTCCGTTTCTGCCAGCAATCGGACGGCCTTGGCCATTTCCGGTGTGGGAAGGGAATATCCGGGACCCATATAGTCATCAAAACAGATGACGGCACTACGAGGGATGTCGGTGCTGATTCCCAAATGGTCAGCCGTTTCCGTGACAAGCTCATAAACTGCGTCTGCCTGGCCCTTTTCTTTTACGCCCACATTGATACCGATAACCGGAATGTTCATGTTGCAGCCCACCATGCCGGTGACAAGGCCTGCCTGTGTGCCCGAACTACCGCTGGCACAGACAACGGCATCCATAGACATGCCCAGGTTGAATATCTGGTCCTGAATCTCCTGAGCACAAGCAACGTAGCCGGTGGCTCCAATCGGATTGCTTCCGCCCATGGGGATAACATAACCGGTTCTTCCTTCTTCTGCCAGTAACTTCATGTGTCTCTCGACGGCGGCATCCAAGGCTTCCTCATGGGATACGATCTCAATATTTTCGGTCCCTAACAGGTGAAAGAGGAAAATATTGCCGCCTGCTTCTGGATCATAACTGCCGGGAATAAGTTCATTCAACACCAGTCGGCACTTCATCCCTTCTTTGACCGCGGCCGACAGGGTCAGTCGACAGTGATTGGACTGGACGGCACCGCTGGTGATCAAGGTGTCAGCACCCTTTTTGAGCGCGTCGGCGACGAGGAATTCCAGCTTTCGGGTCTTGTTTCCCCCTGCCGTTAGGCCGAGAAGGTCATCTCTTTTGATATAAATATCGGGACCGTTGATAGCCTTGGAGAAGCGGGAGAGTTTTTCAATGGGTGTTTGCTCCACGGTATATCGTCTTCTTGCAAATCGAGCCAGATTCATTATCTCTCCACATCTTTCTGAGGTGTTCCTTTTAGGCCGATTTCATCTGCTACTTCCTGCATCCCTGCGAGGGTATCGCTGATAAGATCGGAAATTTCAATGTTGAGCATGCGGGCACCTTTTTCAATAACCGAGCGGTCAACGCCTGCGGCAAAACGCTTGTCCTTCCATTTCTTTTTGACGGATTTGGGTTTGACATCCAGAACGCTCTTGGAAGGGCGGATCAGGGCGGTAGTGGCAACCAGACCCGTTAGTTCGTCAATAGCGAAAAGCACTTTCTCAAGTTTTGTAACAGGTTCAACATCGGAACAGATGCCCCACCCGTGGCTGATGACAGCTCTGATGTACTCCTCGGGCCAGTTCATTGATGCAAGGATTTCTTTGCTTTTGTGGCAGTGCTCTTCTGGAAATTTTTCATAGTCGAGATCATGCACGAGACCGATGACGCCCCACTTTTCTTCATCTTCGCCCCATTTCCTTGCGAAGTGGCGCATGACGCCTTCAACGGCGAGCGCATGTTTGATGAGACTTTCGCTTTTATTGTATTGACTTAGCAGCGCAAAGGCTTCATTCCGGGTTGGCGGCTTGGCGTTCATGGTCTTGTCTCCTTGTTCATTTGATCGCAGTGGATTGTGTCACAGAAACCGACCAAAGTCCACAGGTAAAACCATGAAAGATTTTCATTCGTTAGAAGCATTCAATTATTGAAAATCCTGAATGGTTTTGGTAAATTGGCATACAGTTTAGGAAAAAAAATTGAAGAAAGAAATCTCTGTTAGAACTAATAATGATTGATCAAATAAATTAAATTGAGTATTAAAAACAATAATGAAATTATACGCAATATGACAAGGAAACTTCTGCCATGAAAAGGATGTGGATCAAGAGTTCATGCCTATGCCTCTTTTTAGGCATCATTTTTTGTTTTGTTGGGAACCTTCAAGGCGCTGACGGCAATGAAGCGGGCGAGGGGTCACTACCTGAAAAACCCGCCCGGTTAACTCTTGTGAAGGCGATTATGTGTGAAGGCATTGAAGACCTGGAACCTTTTGATGAGACGATCATATTCAGTGCAGGGCTTGGAAAAGTCATATGTTTTACAGCCTTTGATCCGGTCCCTGAAAAAACGGTTATCTATCATCACTGGTTTAACCGGGACCAACCCGATAAAGAAGTAAAATTGACCCTCAAACCGCCCAAATGGTCCAGTTTCAGTCAGACCAGCGTTCGCAATGTGGACGTGGGGCCCTGGCGAGTAGAAATTGTTGATGCCGATGGAAAAATCCTGAAAATTCTTAGGTTTAGCGTTACGGAGTGACAAGTGTTGCATCAAATTCTGACTTTCATATTGAGCATTCGATGGCAGGATTTTATCGATATTGCGTTTAACAGCTATATCCTATTTCGCCTTTATGCGCTTTTCAGGGGAACCGATGCTTTCAGAGTGCTGATAGGCATTGCTTTTCTCTGGATTATGCAAAGGTTGGCTGTATCCCTGGGCCTTATTCTGACCAGCTGGATGATGCAGGGTATCATTGCTGTTGCCGCTCTGATCGTCATTGTGGTTTTCAGAAATGAAATCAGATCCGTTTTTCGAGCACGAAACATCTGGGCGGTTCTCTGGGGCCTGCCCCGGAAGCCAATGAACACCCCCGTGGAGATCATTGCCGAAAGTGTCTTTGAACTGGCGAAAAGACGTATCGGGGCTTTGATCGTCCTGCCCGGCAAGGAGGATCTGGAGGAATTTGTCCAGCAAGGCGTTTCGTGGGACGGCAGGGTTTCCAGGGAAATGGTCGAGAGTATATTCTGGCCAAACAACCCCGTCCATGACGGGGCAGCCATTATTAAAGAGGACCGAATCGTGGAAGTCGGTGTGATTCTTCCGCTTTCCAACCGAAAGGACTTGCCCGGTTTTTACGGGACCCGCCACAGGGCTGCAGCAGGATTGTCGGAGATCACCGATGCCATGGTGGTGGTTGTTTCTGAGGAACGGGGTTCTGTTACGATCACTCGTGGTTTTGATGTGTTCGTAATTGATGAGAAAAACCAATTGGTCGATGCCATCAAGGAACATCTGGGAATCCGGGAGGACCAGGGTCAGTTGTTGAAAAGAAGGAAGATTGAACTGAGGCTTGCGGCACTGGCGGCGCTTTTGATTGTTTCCATAGTGTGGTTCAGTATCAGCAGGGGGCTCGATGCCATTAAAACCTTTGACATTCCTGTGGAGTATGCCAACCAGAAATCCGAAATGGAACTGTTAAATACATCTGCAACATCAGTTCAACTTTTTCTGCGGGGATCCAGGGCGCTTTTGAAATCCATCCGTCCCGAACAAATACGGGTGAAGATGGATCTGGGCAAGGCCGTTGAAGGGACCAACACCTTTGCCATCACCAATGATAATCTGTCGATTCCTCCCGGAGTTTCCTTGAAGGAGGTAAGGCCCATGGTCGTGGATGTGAATCTGGACACACGAACCCAAAAGACCCTTCCCATACAAGCCGAATGGGTGGGAAGACTGCCTTCCAATTTAATTCTGGTTCACGCAAACATCAATCCGTCCAGCGTTGTGCTCAATGGTCCCAAGACCATTTTAGCCGGCCTGCAAACGCTTTATACAACCGGTATACCCCTTAACAACATCGAAGCGTCTGGAAAAACGGAAGCAAAATTGGTCATTCCGTCCGCTTTTTTAAAGCTGGAAAGGGGATCCAAAGACACGGTCGAAATTGAATACGAGGTAAGGAAGAGGGAATAGAGATGGACCGTAGGCCGTTAATTTTGTTGCGGCTGAGCTCGCTGAATATAATCCTGATCTCTCTTGCAATCGGCGTCTTTTTTGGCTGCGCAACCCCTCCTCCACCCAGCAATCCGGACAATATTTGCGAGATTTTCAGGGAAAATGATGAATGGTATGAAGATGCTGCGGCGTCCAGCAAGAAATGGGGCATTCCCATACCGGTCATGATGGCTATTTTGCATCAGGAGTCCAAGTATATCCATGATGCAAAGCCACCGCGCACCACCTGTCTCTGGATTTTTCCCGGACCCCGGCCGTCGTCGGCCTATGGATATGCGCAGGTGTTGGATAGTACCTGGGAGAATTATCAGGACAGCACGGGCAATTCCTGGGCGGATCGGGACGATTTTGGTGATGCCATTGATTTTGTGGGCTGGTATTGTGCTTTGAGTGTCAAGAAATGCGGCATATCTCCAAATAATGCGGCCAATTTATATCTGGCCTATCATGAGGGCCGTGGCGGATACAACCGTAAAACCTATGCCAAAAAAGCATGGCTTTTGAAAGTTGCTGACAAAGTGCAGAAAAGAGCGGTGAAATATCGGGGACAACTGGCGGCCTGTGAACAGGCGTTCAGGGATGGCGGTTGCTGTCTATGGCCGTTCTAGACGCGCTGTTTTCTGTTTTCGTTTTGAAGCCCCTAAGGTGTTTATGCAGCAGGGCTTCGGCTTCTGCTTCAGCCGCTTTGATGGCCCTTTCCACCTGGCGGCAGTAACCGGGCATATCTGAGGCATCGGCTTTTCTGGGGAAATAGAGCGGTGCACCCACAAACACGACCTGCCGGGAAAAGGGGAGGGGGAGATAGCTTTGGTTCCATGTTTTCTTGAACACGAACCTGGCGGATCCCGCCACACCGACGGGAAAAAGCGGCACTCCGGCTTTTTGCACCACCCGGACAATGCCCGGTTTGCAAACGCCCCGGGGGCCCTGTGGACCGTCCACCGCCAATACGACCATATGACCGTCTTTGACGGCTTTAATCAGCGCCAGAAGACCCCCCACCGCACCTCGGGTAGATGATCCCCGGGTGACCCGATATCCCAGTGTGGCGCAGGCTTTTGCCATAAGCTCTCCATCTCTGGAATGGCTGACCAGGACCGTGGGACCTATTTGACCAAATCGCGGCAGGAGTGCCAGCTCATCACCGTGCCAGTGGGCAATGCCGCACGGTCTGTTCAAGGTCTGTTCAACCCCCACGGCTTTTGTTCGAACCAGCCGACCGATGATTTTCAGCATTTTTGCCGCCCATATGGGCCATCTCTTCTCTATTTGGTTTTTCAGCTTTCGTCTATCCATGCGTTTATGTTTTGTGGCTGAGTGAGAAAAGGATCTTACCGGGACGAGATGATTCTTACGAATCTTTGGGGAAGAGCATTTTTCCCGAAAACTCCAGATCATAGCCGGATAAGTTGTTTCCCAGTTTTTTAAATGAAGGTTCGCTTAAGAACCCGAGGAATTGCTGTACCCCTCTTTCAAAAAAGCGGTCCTTCAGGATCAACAGGTCAAAACTCTCCCATTTGATGGGAATAAAATCCAGATTCAGAAGTCCCGCCACGGCACGAATGCAGGGTCCGGCATGTGCGCGGCCGGCCAGAATTTCAAGTCCCAGGTCCAAATGGCGGGATACTTCCGCGGTGTAGCCGTCAATTTTTTTGGCTTCGATGCCTGCTTTCGCCAGTTCTTCATCCAAGAGGAGACGCGTCCCGGTACCTTTGGGACGGTTGATGATCCTGATGTCGGTTGCAGCAAGGTCGGCTACCGAACAAATATTTTTGGGGTTTCCTTTTTCAACCAGAATACCCTGTTCCCGCCGGCAAAAATTGATGATGCCCGGCATTTGTCCCAGTTCATTTCTTGCAAATTCAAAATTGTATTCCTCCCCATCCTTTTGGATTAGATGGCTGGAGGCCATATGGCAATGGTTTCGGCTGAGCGCCCGGATGCCACCGAGGCTTCCCAGGTTCCCGAATGCCACCATTTCTTCGGGATTTTGCTGGTTGATCAGTGATATGGTTCTGTCGAGGAGAATATCATTGCTGCCGGCGATAATCAGCAGTCCGTCATAGGGTGGAAGTGGCTTCGGCTTCTTGGGAACATTGATGGTCTGAGTCTCCAGCCACAGTTCCACGAGGTGACGGGGAAACAGCCATTTTCCGGTGGCCTTTGTCGCCGGCAGGCCTTTTTCGGAAATCAGCGTATAGACCATTTTCTCGTTGACATTCAAAAGCCGGGCCAGTTCTCGGGTGTTCAGAAGGGTTCCTTTTTCCATGGGCTTATTCTCCTGCGCAACGATTTATTAAGTAGATCACTTGTTTGCCGGTAAGTCAATTCCAATGTTTAAGTTGGTTATGGGTATTATTAGAAATTTTTAGTGTTTTATAGGCATCATAAATTTTCTAATATAAAATTATTGACAAATGCAAACCATAAGCGGTAAAAATTGCCATCTGGATTCACAGCCAAAATATCTGCGCTATTTTTTTATCACCGCTTCAGTCGAATATGACATAAGCATAGTGAGGTGCCGAAAATATGAAATGTATTTGTTCTAAATGTCTGATTTTGGGAATAGGGGCAATTGTGGCCCTGGGTCTATTTTTTGGTTCATCCGTTATTTGCAGGGCCGAAGGCGAGGCGCTTGAACAATTGCTGGATCTGCTTCGGCAAAACGGCGCCATCAGCGAAGAACAGGCCGAAAAAATCAAAGCCACGCTGACAGAGGACCAAAAAGCAATGGCCGAACGTGAGCAGGCGCTGGAAAAGCGGGAGCGTGCCCTTCAGAAAAAGGAAGCGGCCCTAAAAGCGCGCGAGCAAACGGTTTCTTCTGATCAGGAGAGGATCGCGCAAAAGCCCGCTGAAGCGTCTCAGCCAACCGAGGTAAAACCTTCACAACCGCATAAAGAAGTAAAAGCCGCCAAAGTTGAAACCGATACGGTAACGGATGACAAGTTGCAGAAAGGACAGGAATTTCCATTAAAGGCCGTATTCGACGATGGCTTTTATCTACGTTCCAGAGAAAAGGATCTTTTTGAATTGCGCATCGGTGGCCTGCTTCAGGTGGACTATCGATATTTCAGCTATGACAGCAGTGCGGATCCTGATAATGACAAATTTGACATTCGAAGAGCGCGATTACTGCTTGCCGGATACTTATATGAGCGTTTTACCTACAAGTTTCAATATGAATTCCAAGGAGCCGGAAGTCGAAGGCTTCTGGATGCTTATGGTGATGTTCGCGTTTTGCCCTACCTTCAACTTCGTGCGGGTCAGTTTAAAGAGCCATACAGTCTGGAACAATACACGCCCGATGCGAATCTTCCCTTTGCCGAGCGAGCCATGGGGTACAATCTGACGGGGGGGCGGGATGTGG
>JAJDOH010000271.1 GCA_022340265.1 Deltaproteobacteria bacterium
CTACTATCGGCTTCTTTTTGAGGCCATTCAAGACTGGTTGAGAGGGATGGGCTTAAATCCAAAAACTGTTGCGCTTGTCTGAACGGGTTTGCGTTAGAATGCCTTCTTTACGGTTGACGGTTCTAACCGTTTGGATTTCCCGGGAGGTGGATTAGAAATGTACTTCCTTCACCAGGGGCGCTTTCAACCGAGATACGTCCGCCATGAGCTTGCACGATATGTTTGACAATGGCCAGCCCCAGGCCGGTTCCCCCCAACTGCCGGCTTCTCGCCTTGTCCACGCGATAGAACCGTTCAAAGAGACGGGGCAGGTGCTTCTTGTTGATGCCGACGCCATGGTCCTGAACGGCAATGTTGAGGAAACCTGTCTTTTCAGTGACGGATATGTGAATGGTTCCACCTATCTCACTGTATTTTATGGCATTATCGAGAAGATTGACGAGCGCCTGTTCCAGTAAGGTGGGATCAATTTCCATGGTGACGGAATCGGCACAGGACACCTCGATTTCAATTTTTCTTTCGGCAATTGCCACATGACAGATCTGCAGGGCATTCTGAATGATATCGATCATTCGGCTTTCGATCAGGTAAAGTCCTTCTTTTTCCGAAGTCTGTTCGATTTTGGAAAGATTTAGAAGATCCTCGATAATGGCTTCTAAACGATCCACATGCTTTTCGATGATGCCCAAGAACCGTTCAGCGTCCTCGGGGTTTTTCACGGCACCGTCTCGAAGGGTTTCAACAAAGCCCTTGATGGCAGTAATGGGGGTTTTTATCTCATGGGAAACATTACTGACAAAATCCCGCCGAATGTTCTCCAGTTTGCGAAGACGTGTGACATCATTGAGCACGAACAGGGCTCCGATCTGTTTTTCGGCTTCGTCACGAAGAATTGTGCCGTGTCCGTTTAAGAGCCCTTCGTCATCCATGGGAATGTCCCTTTCGATGGTGTCCCGTGCCGTTAAGGTCTCTTCCACGAAGTTGTAAAACGCTGTGTTTCGGATTACTTCCTGTATGCCTCTGCCCCGGGCCGCTGCCGGGTCACATCCAAGGATGGCCGCGGCCATCTGGTTCATATTGAGAATGCGGGCTTCCATGTCTATGGCAATGACCCCTTCAACCATGCTCGAAAATGCCGCCTTCATTTCGTTGCGCTGCCGGCTCACCTGTTCTATTTGCCGGCGAAGATCGTCCGCCATTCTGCCCAGCGATTCATAGAGACCCTCGATCTCGCCTGATGACTTTACATATGATTTGGGCAAAAACTCACCGGAAGCAATGGCCTCGGCCCATTTTCTGATCTGTTCAATGGGATGGGTAATGCGGCGTGATACCAGAAGGCTGAGAATGGCGGCAAACACTGCCATGAACAGACCTGCGAGTAGCACTTTGCTTTGTATGTTGTGTAGGGCACTGTCTATGGCACTGATGGGAATTGAGGCCCTGACCACGGCGACCGTGTGGTCCTTTTCCCGAACGACGGGTACAGCCACATACATGAGGTCTTTATTTAGTGTAATACTATGTCTCAGGGTAGCGCCGCGCTTTTCCTTGAGGGCGCCCATAAATTCGGGACGATCCGCGTGATTGTCCATGACGGAAAGATCTTCATCGGAGTCGCCAGCCACCTGTCCGGTGGGAAGTATGACCGTTAAACGGGTTGCGGAATTCTTACCGGCCTCTTTTGCGAGTTGGTCAATGAGTTGCATATCCAGCGGTTGAAGGTGGGCTTTGATTTGGACTTCAAAAAGGCGGGCACGCGCTTCAAGATCCGAGGTGGTCTGCTGGATATAAAACTGTCTGATGGCACTGGAAACATACAAGGCGACGACCACCAGAGCGATGAGCGTTATAAGGAGATAGGAAGGAAAAATCTGCCAGAACAATCGCCTTTTTATCGCCATGGCCTAAGCCTCCCTGAATCGATACCCCACACCTCGAACTGTTTCAATATATTTGCCCATGATTCCCAGTTTCTTCCTGAGACCAACGATTTGTACATCTACGGAACGATCGGTGACGAAATAATCGGAACCGCGAACTGCATCCACAATCTGCGAACGGGTGAACACCCACCCTGGTCTTCGGACCAAATACCTTAAGACTCCGAATTCAGTATAGGTCAGATCGATAATTTTATCGTCTACCCTGACTTCCCGACGGCCCGGATGAATGACCAGGTTATGGATCTTGATGACGTCGGAGGGTTTGGGAGTTGCGGTGGCCTTCCTTCTAAGGACCGCTCTTATCCTGGCAAGCAGAATTTTCGGGCTGAAAGGTTTGGTCACGTAATCATCCGCACCCAGTTCCAGGCCGGTTACAACATCGGATTCTTCGCCTTTGGCCGTCAACATCACAATGGGGATGTTTTGCGTTTCCTGATTTTGTTTGAGGAATTTTGTCACCTCAAGACCATCCATGCCAGGCAGCAGCAGGTCCAGCACAATCAGATCAGGGCGTTCCGAGCGGGACATTTCCACGGCCCTTTCCCCGGTCGTGGTGGATATAACCCGGTACCCTTCTTTTGCCAGGTTGAAGTTAACCAGTTCCAATATGTCTTCTTCATCGTCTACTACAAGAATTCGTTCTTTGGCCATAATCCCTTCTCAATCATGAAAACATGTGGGCAAATCTAATGGGGAAATGTTAGCATTCTGTTAGAGCGGTGTAAGAAATTGTTTAGTTTTTGAAGGAATGAACCGGTGCGGGTATACGACCCCCGCATTGCACAAATCCACTGGACGCGCCGGAGGCCCGAATGGCCATGACGGGGGATGCGCCAAAGAGTCCACCCCAGTGCACCCAATCGCCCGGCTGTTTCCCAGGTACCGGGATCAGTCGTGTGGCCGTGGTTTTATGGTTGATAACGCCGATGGCCATTTCATCCGCAACGAGGGCACTGATGGTATCAGCGTCCGTGTCTCCGGGAATACACACCATGTCCAGACCGACGGAACAAACCGAAGTCATGGCTTCCAGTTTTTCAACACAGAGGGTCCCATCTGCCGCTGCAGCGGCCAGGGCGCTGTCTTCAGCCACGGGAATAAAGGCGCCGCTCATGCCTCCCACGGAGGAGGAAGCAAACAGCCCCCCTTTCTTGACGGCATCATTCAACATGGCCACCGCGGCGGTGCTGCCCGGAGCGCCGATTTTTTCAATACCCATGGCCTGCAGGATTTCTCCCACGGAATCCCCCACCCTGGGGGTGGGTGCCAGCGAAAGGTCAATGCCGCCAAATGCCGCACCAATGCCCTCGGCCACCTCTCTGCCGAGGAGTTCGCCCACCCGGGTTACCCTGAAAGCGGTCTGTTTGATTTCGCTTGCCAGCATTTGTAAATCCAGATTGGGTGTTGTGCTCCGCAGCCTTTCAATGGCCCGTTTCACCACACCCGGTCCGGAAATGCCCACATTGACCACGGCCTCTCCCTGGCCGAAACCGAGATAGGCGCCGGCCATAAAAGGGTTGTCTTCGGGCATGTTTGCGAAAACGCAAAGTTTGGCGCAGGCAAACCCACCCTGGTGTGCACTTTTTTCCGCCGTGCGTTTGATGATTCGCCCCAGTTGCAGGATAGCGTCCATATTAATGCCGGCTTTGCTGGTGGCAACGTTGATGGAGGCGCAGATTCGATCCGTCTTCGAAAGAACCTGGGGCAGGCTTTCCATGAGCCGGGCTTCCGATGGTGTGATTCCTTTCTGCACCAGCGCCGTGAAACCGCCCAAAAGATCAACGCCTACGGACTCGGCGGCATGATCCAGAGCGTGTGCGAGTTTAAGAAACCCCGCTTCATCAGTCTTTCCTCCGATGACGCCCATGGGCGATATGGCCAGGCGTTTGTTGACCACCGGAATGCCGTAACGATCCGAGATGCTTTCACAGACGGTCACCAGCGGACCGGCAACACGTTTTATCTTGCTGATGAGATTATCGCAGAACCTGGATACATCGGAGGAGACACAGTCGGTGACGTTGATGCCTAAGGTAACCGTGCGGACGTCCAGATTTTCCTCCTGAAACATACGAACCGTTGAGAGGATGTCTTCTTTTCTGCTCATGACGTTGTTTCCGTTTGATGTTTGGGCATGGAGATTCGGTTGGTGGCGTCAAAAATGTCGGAATGCATCAGAGAGACTTTAACCTGCCTGTCGGCCAAAAGTTCAGTGAGTTCCAGCCGGACCGTTTTAGCATCCACATTTCGGGGCACTGTGAGTTCACCGATAATGGTGAAACGGTCCTCATTGGTTCGACAGGCGAGGCTTTCCACATTGATGTCGTATCTTGCCAGGCAGGTGGTGACCATGGAAAAGTTCCCCGGCACATCAATTCCCGCCACGGCCAACACAAACGGCGCACCATGACCCGCCGGTGGAATGGACGTTTCACGGCGTGGCAGAACGCTGATGGCGGGTGTGCCGGCAGCGTCAATTTTTAGAAGTCCGTTGCGAACGGTTTCCGCGGTGACGCCGGTATCAAATGTGGCCATGAGGGTGATGACAAAATAGCCCAGACGGACATTTTGATCCAGTACTTCAATATTTCCGCCCAGGCGCGTAATGGCGCCGGTGAATTGACCGACCAGACCTACCCGGTCTTCACAGATGACGGTAATGGCATAACGGGTTGCGTTTTTCAAAACTGTCTCTCAGAAGCTTTTCCATTTTTGCATAGATTATTCTCAATATCCCTGAATGTCAATTGATCCAAGGTTTGTGTCGTTTTTCAAACCTTGATTTATGAATTGAAATGGAGGAAAATGAAATCAGCCTTTTTGGATATATGTTTTTAGCCTATAAAGAAAATGGAGGAAAAGCCATGCCCCAATGGGATGCAGGAAAACTGCTGGCGCTGTCCGGACAATACTGGCACACATGTACTCTTCACACGGGGGTCAAACTGGGGATCTTTTCGCAGATTGACGAGGATCAGGTGAGTGCGCGCGAACTGGCAGAACAAATCGGTGTTGATGAAAGGGGTGTAGCCGCTCTTCTGAACGCGCTTTCAGCCATGGGGCTTCTAGTGAAAACTGGATCCCGATACGCCAACACGCCTGAAAGCTGGGATTTGCTGGTCAGGCACTCGCCTCATTACATCGGCTTCATGATCATGCACCACCATCATTTGGTGGAACCCTGGTCGCGGCTTGATGAGGCTGTCAGATCGGGGCATTCCCTTTCCGGGAAAGTGGTTCATGACGACGACAGCCGAGAGAGTTTTCTGATGGGCATGTTCAACATGGCCATGGCCATCGCACCGCAGGTTTCCCGGGAAATTGATCTTAAAGGAAAAACGAGATTCCTGGACTTGGGGGGAGGGCCGGGGACCTATGCCATTCACTTCTGTTTGGCCAACTCTGAACTGAGTGGCACCGTGGCAGACCTACCCACCACCCGCCCGTTTGCTGAAAAAACCATCGCGCGCTTTAAGCTTTCCGATCGGATTCGGTTCATGCCCTGTGACTATTTAAACGATGAAGTTGAGGGGACCTATGATGTGGCATGGCTTTCCCATATCCTTCACGGTGAAGGACCCGATGATTGTGAAATGATAATTAAAAAGGCGGTGGCGGCGCTGGTGGAGGGCGGAAGCTTTTTTGTTCATGAATTCATTCTAAACAACACCGCGGACGGTCCACTCTTTCCGGCCCTTTTTTATCTGAACATGTTGATCAATACCGAAAAGGGTCGTTCCTATACCGAGGGTCAGCTTCGCGAGATGATGGAAAAGGCTGGACTGCACCATATTGAACGGCTTCCCTTTAAAGGTCCCACGGATTCGGGCATTGTGGTGGGGATAAAATAAGACCCTCAACTTTTGATAACGTCTTCTTTGGAAAAGTCGCGGCCGGAAATGCCACCGCGTTTTTCAAACATTTCGATCCAGCTCTCTACTCGGTCTTTTCCGTAAGTGGTCTTCCAGGCCGCCAAGATCAGGTCCAAAGGAATATCGGCAAAGACCCCGTGTTCGGCAACATATTCCATGAACAGCTCATGTTCCAGGTTGAAGGGGTGAAAAATCGAATCCTCCCGGCCGTTGAATTCCAGCGGGGCTACCTTGTGCCGTGCGCACAGTTCCCGGTTGAAAGCAGGTGTTGCTTTCACCCATTTGTCTTCCAAAAAGAACTCAACGTAGCCATGGTACACAAAAAGATCGCTTCCCAGAAATTCCAGAAGCTGTTGCGTAGCCAGATGGTTTTTAACGTCGGCAAATCCGATCCTCGAGGGGATTCGGCAGGTTCTTCCAAGAGCGCACAGCAGCGAGGCTTTACAGACGCAGTATCCTCGGCCGCTCTTCAAAACATTGCTGGCGCGATAGTGTTCCGGCAGATAGAAGGGATAGTAAGGGTCGTACCAGATGCCGTCTCTTACCGCGTAATAAAGCTTTACAGCCCTGTCCACGGGATCGTTGGCGCCATCAATGGTCTTCGCGGCATGGGCTTTTATGGCCGGATGATCGCTGTCGATCATGGCGGTGGGATTCAAGTACCGGGAATCCATCTCCTGCATGAATATTTGCTCCCTGCCTAAAGCCCACTTAAAACCGGGCTGCGCCTCTTTATTTAAAGATGGGTATTTACCATCAAAAAGAGATTTTTCTCTTGACGCATAGTTATGATATAGCTATCTTGTAATCATATTAGATGGCATGTTTCAAGAACACGCCCGTAAACCATAATAGAAATCAGCAGCTTGCTGCCTGTTATTATCCTTCAGGGAATTACCGAAAAGTCTAACAAAATGCCGGGTGAAAAGAAATCAAAAAAAGAAGATAAAGCCGCTTCGGCCAAAGGCAGGGGCAAAGTCAAGCTGGAAATTTATGGCGAGGAGATGGTTGAGAAGGTCGTTAAGTTGAGTGGAAACAGCGGACGGGTTTATTTGCCACCGGACTGGGTCGGGTGCCGGGTAAAAATCGTCAGAGTGGATTAAGGGATTTCTTATATGGATGACGTGGTAAACAATTTGTTGATCAGAAAAATCAAACCCGAAGACGCACCGGAGATTACGGCCATCCAGTCTTCCATTACCAAGAATTCACCAGTCATTGATTTCAGGTATATCATTGAGGAGAGAGTCGAGAAGAACGAGGATGTAAGCTTTGCGGCCGAATTGGACGGCAAGGTGGTGGGGTATATGATCAGCTATATTGTTTTCGGGGGTTTTGGCCTTCAAAAGAGCGCCTGGATTGCTACGCTGGGCGTACATCCCAAATACATGGGCCAGGGTATCGGCCGTATGCTGGCGGAAAAATTGTTAACGATCTACCGCGAAAAAAAAATCAACCACATCTTTACAACGGTCCGCTGGGATTCAGTGGATCTCCTGTCTTTTTTCAAGACCCTTGGCTTTGATCGAAGCGAATTCATTCATCTCACAAAAAAATTAGAGGCCTAGCGTATCGTCTAGATGAACCCCGTCATTGTTCCCACGCTACCCGGTAAGTTCTTACAGGATTGTGGATTCCTTTAACCGCAATATCTCCCATCCCGGTTACGCTCTGCTGATCATTTAACAGGCTGAGCGTGCGTCGGCTAATGAGGATCTCCCCTGCTTTTGCCAGATTTTCCAGTCTTGAGGCTACATTAACCTGGTTGCCGATGATGGTATAATCCCGGTGCATGTCCGATCCCACATTTCCGACCGTTACATATCCGGTGTTAATCCCGATTCCAACCCCCAGTTCATGATCGAAATGGTTCCAATCCTGTTTCAGGCGCTGCACGGTTTGTTGCATTTGCACGGCCATTTGAACCGCCCGTTCCGCATGATCTTCCACGGGGACGGGATCTCCAAAAAAGACCAGAAGGCCATCCCCGATTATTTTGTTCAGGGTGCCGTCGTATTGGTGCACAATATCGATCATAACGGAAAAGTAATGGCTCAGCAGCTGGAACAGTTCTTCCGGTTCCAGGCTGTCCGTGAGCTTTGAGAACCCTCGAATATCGGTGAAAACAACGCTCAGCAATTTTCGCTGCGGTTCCGCCCCCAGTATTTCGTCGGTGGCGAGGATGGTTTTGGCAAGGTTTGGAGAGAGATACCTGCGCAGTTGATCGTGCCGCTTCAGCTCGAGCAGCTGTTCATTGACCTTTTTTTCCAGCCCCTTATTTAAACGAATTAGATCTTCTCTGGCTTCTTCCAGTTCCGCGGTTCGTTGCTTCACTTTAATTTCGAGCAAATCCCTGGCTTTTCGCAATTCGCGATTGGCCCGGTTTTTGTCTTTAATGGTTTCGCGGAGCTGATCAATGATTTCGGTTAATGCGACTGCTGGATCCGGCTTATCCTTCTTGAGTTTGAAGGCTTCACTGATACGATGGCGAAATGACATACGATCAAAAGTAATGCGCAAGATACAGTAAGGGGCTTTAAAGATCTCCCCCTCACTCAGAATCCTTTGGCCGCCCAGTGAAAAACTCTGAGTGATCAGGATAGCCTTCCTAAAATTCTCGGGCATTTTTGCCGTATGAAGGTCTCTGTATTTTCCCAAACAAAGCTTCTCGCCTTTAAACATTTCAGGTTCCAGCAAAATCTCTCTTCCCACATTTATGCGCTCCCCGGTGCCGGGGTCCTGAAGGCTCATGTGGCCGTCGTTGACCCGCACGTCCAGACGGCTGCCGGCAAACTCAGGGTCTTTGTTGAACACCACCACAGGATCGTAAGGGGAGAGCGGCTGCTCGACCTTTGCCGGCGGGAGATGCCAGATGGTTGGAATAGAGGATAGGATGCCCCTCATGAAGGCGTCTCCAATGTAATCCATGTTCGGGTCAAAACCGTAACGAAAAGTGATCTTTAAAATGGTTTTGATTTTTTTGGAAGAAAAATCATAACTGGGTGGGTGTATGATCTCAATCTCCTTGGTATCATTGAAATTCTTGTTGAAAAAGGGAAGCTTCCGATAACCGTCTGCTGGCGATGCAAAAACGCGCACAAAGTAATGGAACCGTCCCCATGAGCGCAGTGGGGCGGAAGAAAGGCCGCAATTGAAAAAGAAATCCGCCTCTCCCACCTCTTTTTTGGCCCGCCGGAACACCCGGTTGAAATTATCATAAGTGGTCCACTGGTCCTCATTGAGGAAAAAACTTTCGGCGGAGGGATACCCATCCGGTCTGGGAAGCCCTTCAAACAGGTTATGGCCATGTCCCAGGCGACTTTTCACATAGGCATCGATGATTTTAAGATTTCTGTTGCTGATGCAATCGATAGGCGTCATGGGTAACTCATCATTTTTTTTCTTTCAGCATACTCCATATCTGAAAAATCTGGCAAGTCTGTTTATGGGGATTTTGGAACGGACAATGCTTTTTCACTTCCTTACCGGGCTGCGTACCCTCCCGGAGGCTATCACCATTATCGTCCGTCGCCGGGGCCCGGACCTCCTAGACCGCCGGCCTCGAGGCGCCCATGCCGGCCAGAAGATAGGTTTTAAAATTGTTGATTGTTTCGGTTTATTTATTCCTTGACAAAGCACCAAAGAACCACCATAATCACGTTTTTTCGGGACGTGGCGCAGCCTGGAAGCGCACCTGAATGGGGTTCAGGGGGTCCGGAGTTCAAATCTCCGCGTCCCGACCATAAAAACCTAATAAAAAGAGCAGGTTAGCGATTTGCTGATTTGCTCTTTTTTTTGGTTTTTTAAGAAAAGGTGGCAAATAGGTAGCAAAGTTCAAATATTTTCATATATATTGTATTTTTAGCAGGTTATGCCATTTAAGTTACAGATTCAGCAGAATAGTGTTCTGCAAGTTTCTGCTGTCTAATAAATTTGTAGGCTGTTGTAAGGTGAGAATATCTGTCGGTCATTGAGATATCAGAGTGGCCGATCATTTCTTTTACATCTTTGATATCGCTTCCTGAAAGGATCAGGTTCGATGCAAAAGTATGCCTCAGGTCATGGAAGTGGAAGCCTTCAAATCCTGCTGTTTTTATTGAAGTTCTCCATGACTTGTCAAAACGTTTGAGTGGTTTTCCATCAGTTGAGCAGAAAACATTATCTGATTTAAGCTGGTTAGGTAATAGTCCAACCTTTTTTCTTCTATTTTCAAGGTGATTTTTCCAGCTCAATAGTGCCTCTTTTGTCCTTGGCATCAATGTCTCTGTTCTTTCCATTCCATTTTTTGTTCTATAGAATCGGATAAGCCCGATTCCATCATTGAAATCAAAATTAATATCGCTCCACTTAAGTGAAAGCACTTCTTGCTTTGATGCTCCGTGTTCTGCGCCAAGATAAATCATAGCTGGCAGGTAGCGATGTAAGGTAGAAAATTCCCAGGGCAGTTTGGAAATGTGCCAAGGCCTTTTTGTTCGCCAGATCGTTTGCAAGTTTTTCCCCCTCCGTCAGGAGTTCAAAGGAACCTTCAGGGGAACCAAGAACCGTTGTGAGACGAGCCATTGGCTGGATGACCGCCAGGCGAAGCCTTCGATTTTCATGGTCGTCAGGTTGGTTCCTGAGCAGCTTTGCAGCTTCATTGTAGAACTCAAATGCTTGCGTCGTTA
The DNA here is from genome assembly GCA_022340265.1 of Deltaproteobacteria bacterium. GTDB lineage: Bacteria > Desulfobacterota > DSM-4660 > Desulfatiglandales > Desulfatiglandaceae > NaphS2. The sequence goes on from JAJDOH010000271.1 coordinate 10,483, forward strand.
AGAATGTCTTTCGGGCTTTATCCCCCGACAACTTCAAGTAGTGGCAGGCTTTTGAGATATCGTCACTCTTAGCATAGTGGTAAGCCAGCATCTCGTAGAACTCTTCCAGCCTGTCCGGGTAGAGTTCTTCGGTGGCATTTCCGATTTTTTCATGAATCTCCTTTCTACGCTTTAAAAGCAGGCTGTTGTAGGCCACTTCCTGGCTCAAGGCATGGCGGAAGATATATTCCAGTTCGGGGAAAAGGCTCTTTTCGTAGATGAACTCCAGCCCTTGAAGGTTGATAAGGTTGCTTTTGAGATCCTCCTTCATTTCGGTGATAGCATTTAGGATTCGAAAGGCGAATTCCCGGCCGATTACCGAGGCCACCTGCATGATCCGCTTAAGCCCATCTTCCAACCGGTCCATGCGGGCTGCGATAATCCCCTGAACCGTATCCGGCACCTGAATGTCCGAGGCCTTTGCCCTTAGAACATATTGGTCATCCTTTTTGAGTATCGACCCGTCTTCCAGCAGGCTGTGGGTCAGCTCTTCCATGAAGAAAGGGTTCCCTGAAGCCCTGGTCAAAATCAGATCCCTGAGGTCGGGCATGACGTTTCCGCCATCGAGAATTGCCCGCACCAGTTCCGCGCTGGTACCACTGGAGAGCTGATCCACCCCGATCTTAACTTAATAGGATTTACTATGAGAAGGGCGACGGTAAGAACATGGCAAGACACTTGCGCTCAAGCATTGAGTACTACGAGAAGAGCAAATTCGAAATGCTGCTGGGTGTGGTCTGGGGTATGTTAGGCAACCTAATCACAAATAATTTAAATTAGGTGATACCTATGCCAGCTAAAAACCTAATACCAAGAGAATATAATAACTATCTTGGACATAGTATGATTTCCTATATGCCTGGCGATAAAGTTATAGCAGAAACAAAAAAGCGGAGACTTACGCCTAAACAAAAGTAATTCGTCCAAAGAGTTAAGCTTGCTCTAAAAAAATAAAGGGCAAGCCGATAAGAAATTATGAAAATGACAAGAAAAAAAACAACCCGAAAATATGTCTATGATAAAATCTATAATGAAGTCATGGAATGGGCTGAAAATATGATTAAGGAAAAACAAATGACGAAATCTCCAAACGGAATCCTGATTTGTCAGAATGAGAATGAACCTTTTTAATAGTTACTTTCGAACCCCTGCTAAGCCTTCGAACATTTTCAATCTTGGCATCAGAATACTCCACAAGAACAAATGCCACATACCAGTTTCCGTTCGCCCTCTATGGCGCTTCGGCTGGTAAGGATTTTCTCGGCCAGGGGTTTCGGGGTGTATGTAGGATTGGGGTTGTTCGTAGTTGACGGGAGAGGGGGCTGCAGCCTTTGTGAGTGCATTGCCGCATTCCCCGCAGAATTTAAATTGAGGTGGATTTGAAGCGTTGCATTTCGAGCATTGTATTTCAAGTTTGCCTCCACATTCACCGCAGAATTTCATTTCTTCAGGATTTTCAAACTGGCATTTAGGACATTTCATTTTGACACCTCATCTCGTTTGTGTGTCATATGGAAGCTTTTATTGCAGACCGGTGGGTCTTCATTTTGTTTCAGAATGGGTCTTTTGGTCAGGTCTCGAAAAAATTAATGCTCCTGACACGACAGAATGTTTGTCAGGAGCTATTTGTGCACTTCTTCAGGGTCTTCCATGGATAACCTCCCGAATATCGGTCGTATTATTAGTATAGGCATATTCTAGTGATAAAATAACATAGGATACCAGAAGTCAAGAAGAACTTAATTAAGATATGATTTGGGAGCCCATTTGATCTTCACAGGCAAAATCCATCTAAAGCATTCGCTTTGCCAGAATCGATGAAACCCTGTGCTTCCGATTCGTGTTTGCTTCAAATTTTCTCGGAAGTATATGTTTTGGGCGCCCTGATATACTTTGACAGAGACAAAGAGTATTTTGGCATGAAAAACTAGTGGTATCAAAAAGATATATAACGTACCTACTTCTCAATGAGCCCTGACATTCATAGCAGGTATTGCCGTCATACAGGAATCAAAAACCACCTCAAAAAACCGGGGCGGATACCAGATGAAGCGGGCCAGATTAAAGCGCTCAAAATGCACGTGATGATCCAGGCCATGACCACGGGTAAAAAAGCCGGCAGGAGGGCTGGCACATAAACACCCCAAAAGAACATTTCAGATGTTAGATGGGCATAATTGATGGGTTACCAGGGTCCCTTTTCATGTTGAGCTTTCCTTATTTTTATAAAGCGCCGATAGCGGCACGGCACTGAGGCCGTGGGCGAAGACGCTGATGAGGACCGTCAGTACAATGACCGAGAGTACCTGTTCGTTTCCCTTGATACCCAGCTGCCCCACCACCATGAGCGAATAGAGCACCGACGCGATACCCCGTGGGCCGAACCATCCGATAAAGGCCACCGACCCCCAGCTGACGCGGCTTCCCAGAAGGCTCAGGGCCACCGGTATCATACGGATCACGGTGAGGCTTAAAGCCGCATAAAGCAGTGCTCGTCCGGTAAAGTGAGCGCTCGCCACGGGCACCATGACCATACCGAAAATGAGAAAAACGAACAGCATGAGATACTGTCCTTCCGCCTCACCGAAATCCTGAATCCGCTCCCGCACCGAAGTGGTCCGGGTTCCCAGCATAAGACCACCGAAAAAGGCGGCGATAAAACCGTTTCCATGGAGCGTTTCAGCCAGGGCATAGCAAATTACCGACAGGGAAAGGGAAACCAGCCGCTGAAACGTGGGGTTCATCCATCCCTTATCCGATGCCTTCTCCACCAGCCTCCCCCCAAGCCATCCCACCAGGGCGCCGATAATGGGGCCCAAGGTGAGTTGCTTGAGGGCATAGGTCAACCAGTAGCCCGCATCCATGGCATTGCCCTCGGTGGCCGCCACGGCGGCCATGCAAGCCAGAATGGGCGGAAGCGCAATACCGTCGTTCAAACCGCTTTCCACGGAGATGGATTCCCGAATGTCCTGGGGAACCTTATCGCTGTTAACCACGGCCTGTCCCAGAGCGGCGTCGGTGGGAGACAGGATAAAGGCCATCATGGCCAGCAGCCAAAGGCTCATGCCGCCAAACAACGGGACGGCCGCCAGCAGCCCCAGGCCCATGGTGAGGGGCAGGCCCACAAACAGCAGCCGCAGGGGAATTTTGTACTCCTTTAGCAGGTCTCTGAGATTGATGGTGGAGGCGTCGGTAAAGAGGATCACCACCAGGGTCACGGTGGCAATGGTTTGCACCAGTTCGGAATCCAGTTTCGACTGGAACAGATCCAACCCCAGCGGACCCAGCAGCAGGCCCATGGAGACGAATATCATGGGCCCCGTGATGGGGGATCGATCGGACAGCCGGGAAAAGAGGCCGAAGGTAAAAACCAGAACTGCGGTAAACAAAATAGCTTTATACATTTGAATCCTCCCGATGCGGCGTTTCAGAGTGGTACATGCTCACCAGGCGCGCCACCACAACCGTGATGTAAAACTGTCCGATGATGAGATAGACGCACCCCGTGATCGGATACACGGGATCAACTCCCCTCGTCGGACGCTGAAGTCGCGTTTGGGGGGAGAGGCTGGGTTGCGTTGCCCAGGTCCAGGGCCGCGTTCGGACTCACGCTGACCAGGTGCAGATCGCGCTGCGGGAAGGGGACGCCAATCCCCGCTTGTTGGAGCGCCTCCTGGACGGCAACGGCGAGTTCGCTGAGCGTCGAGTAGCCACGGTCGGTGAGTTCAACCCACACCCGGAGCTTGAACAGAAGAGCGTTGTCGCCAAAGTTGACGAAGTAGGCGTTTGGCTCCGGATCTTTCATCACTCCCGGATTCGCCTTCGCCACTCCGATAAGCAGGTCGATCACGCGCTGGGCAGGCGTTCCGTAGTCGACGCCCACGTCCAGCTCGATGCGCCGGCGCGTATCCGAGAGCGTCCAGTTCGTAACCTTGTCGGAGATTAGCATCCCGTTCGGCACGATGACCTCGGCTCCGTCGAAACTGCGGATAACGCTGGTACGAATGCCGATGCGCTTTATCTTCCCCCAAACGTCGGGCAGCTGGACCGAGTCCCCCACCTGAATTGGCCGCTCGAAAAGCAGGATCAGACCCGAGACGAAGTTGTTCACCACGTTTTGGAGGCCGAAGCCGATCCCCACGCCGAGGCCGCCCACGATGACGGTAAGTTTTGAGAGCTCAACGCCCGCCGCCGACAGGCCGACGAGCAAGCCGAGAAAAATCAGCGTGTACCGCACGAGGCCCGAGATGGCGTACGGGACGCCGCGACCGGTTCGCACCCTCGTGAACACGTCCTCCTGGAGAACGAAGTCCACCAAACGCGCGAGCAGGAAGGAGAGCCAAACTGTGAGAGCGAATGCCATCACATCGCCCACCGAGACGGAGAGGGCGCCAACGGAGACACCCGCGCGGAGCATTCGGCCGACGGCAACTTGCGCGGGACCAAGCAGGCCGAGTTGCCCCAATAGAAGCGTGGCCCATAGGCCCACCGCTATCACGCTCAGCACCCGTTCGAGCCGGCGACGAACGAGCATCCGATGCTCTGAAATTGCTCGCAGGAGCCGAAGCGGCCAGAGGACGAGAGCGAAGGTCACCAGGCTGTGGAACACCTTAAGAAGAACGAAGACGAAGAAGCCGAGGTAGCCGGCCCGGTCAACGCCGCCCCCGAGCATGCCGGCGAGATCGGCCCACCCGAACAGATCGGCGAGGATCGCAATCGCCACGACGGCGGCCGCCACACGCATCGCGACATGGAGCAACCGAAAGAACAGAGTCCCCCGCAGCTGCGCAAGAATG
>JAJDOH010000017.1 GCA_022340265.1 Deltaproteobacteria bacterium
CCGGCGAGACCAGAAGAATCGCAGAATTGATAGGGGAAGGGATTCGCATTCAGGGCGCTGAGGCATCGGTTGTCAATGTTTCCGATGTGAAAAAAGTTGAAGATCTTTCAGGATTCGACGCCTATGTTTTTGGATCTGCCACCTATCACGGTGAAATGATGCAGGGCATGAAAACCATGCTCTTCCTGGCGGAAAAAACAGGTCTCGACGGTAAGGTGGGCGGGTCTTTCGGTGCTTATGGATGGAGTGGCGAAGCACCCGGAAGAATCTTTGATACCATGAAGAACGTCCTGAAAATGGATATGGGCAGCGGTCCTTTGATGCTGAAGTCCGCCTTGCTGGGAGGTGGGACCGAAATGGCTCAGGGATATGGCAAGGACATTGCCAAAAAACTCGGGTAAATTTATAAATAAAACTGATTTTAGGAGATGAGTTGAATGGAAAAATACGTTTGTTCGGTATGTGGATATGTTTACGATCCTGAAGAGGGTGATCCTGATAACGGCGTGGATGCGGGAACCGCATTTGCAGATGTTCCAGATGACTGGACGTGTCCAGTTTGTGGCGCGGAAAAGAATCAGTTCGAGCCGGAGTAGCAGGCTCTAAAAGGGTGCACTATGAACGGGGACAGCATCATCGCGAAATGTCAAAAATGCGGCACAAAGAACCGGATTCCAAGAAACCGGATGGGTGAAACTCCGTTGTGTGGAAAATGCAAGACACCATTGTCCCCAAGGACAATGACGGATAAGCCCATTGATGTAACCGACATGTCATTTCAATCGGAAATTATAGGTTTTCCAGGCCCCGTTTTGGTCGATTGCTGGGCCCCATGGTGCGGGCCCTGCCGTACGGTGGGGCCGGTCATCGAACAACTGGCATCTGAATATGCAGGGCGTGTCAGAATTGCCAAGCTGAATGTGGATGAGAATCCACAAACCGCCTCCAGATATTCCATCAGAAGCATTCCTACGATGCTGTTGTTTAAGAATGGCGATCTCGTTAACAATCTGGTGGGCGCACTTCCCAAAGGGGAAATCGAATCTCATTTAAATTCGCTCTTGAATTAAACCCTTTTTTCGAATTGGAGATGAATATGTCTTTTAAATCATTTGAGGAAATTGTTCAGTTTGCCATGGACAAAGAGAAGGAAGCCGTCGATTTTTATTCGGGCCTGGCAAAGGAAGCCATCTTTTCAGGGGCCAAAGAAACCCTTGAAGGCTTTGCCGGCGAAGAGCAGAAGCATTATGATATGCTTTCAAATCTGGGAAAAGCCGGGAAGACCTTGGCTGATTACAAATTCGAATGGATCCCCGATATCAAACGGAGCAACTATCTGGTGGATGTGGATGATCCGAAAGACATGGATTATGTTGAACTTCTCAGACTTGCCATGAAGCGCGAAGAAAAGGCCCTGAAGCTTTACAATGAACTGCTGGAAAGAGCGGACAAAGAAGACTTGAAGAATGTTTTCAAGATGTTGTGTCAGGAAGAGGCCAAACATAAACTGACCCTTGAAACCATGTATGATGATTATATGGCGGAACAGGGAGACTAGACGGTTTCTTATGATCGATGATACAGCTCTTGAACCAGGCCCATGCACAGAAAAGAAGCGTTGTTCCGACTGTCTTCAATGCCAGATGTGCGGTGAAACCAGGTGTCGTATCTGCAGAAAAAGTGCGCACAAGTTGTCAACTTCCGTTTTGGGATCGGCATTTACCCACGGTGAATATCTGGCATGGAAGAAAAAAAACCCGAAGCATCCGGATGAAAATATCCATTTGCCGGATCAAACAATCCCGGGGCCTTGAAGGGTGAGGTTCCTTGTTAAAATTCGAAAACTATAGCGGTTCCATCTATGAAGGAGAGAGTCTCAATGGCAGAACCAGTAAAACTCTATACACTCAGTACTTGTGGTCATTGTAAATCAACCAAGAGTTTTTTGAACGAGTGCAAAGTAAGATATGATTATACCGATGTAGACCTGCTGAACGGGGATGAAAGGGCTGCAATTCTGGAAGATGTCAAGAAATGGAATCCGAAGTGCTCGTTTCCCACAATCATAATCGGAGACAAAGTCATCGTCGGCTATAAAGAAGATGAGATCAGGGAGGCATTGGGATTATGAGCGAGGTTCAAAAGCTTTATGACATGCTGAAAAAGGTTCAGGAGCCGAAAGGATACTACTTCAGCGAAAATAAAAAAATGGTTCTGGACTTGATTCAGGGGCTTATAGACAACAAGAATCGCTACGGCTATATGTGCTGCCCCTGTCGGCTGGCTTCCGGAGATCGAGAAAAAGACAAGGACATCATGTGCCCCTGTGTTTACAGGGAGGCGGATGTCAAGAAATACGGAAGCTGCTACTGTAACCTCTATGTCTCCAAGGAATGGAACGAAGGAACAATTCCCCATGAATATGTTCCTGAGAGCAGGCCGCCCGCATTTTAAAACAAGCCTGATGTGAACATACCGAACTTGAAAGGATTTTCAAATGTTTACCCTCGGTTTACAGGGGAGCCCGCGTAAAAAGGGAAACACCAGAGCGCTATTATCTGCGTTTCTGAACGAGGTGGAAAGGCTTGGTGGGGTTACGCGTGTCATTGATGCTACCCGGAAAAATATTAAAGCCTGTGTGGAATGCGGCACCTGTGAAAAAAAGGGCTACTGCCCTCTGGACGACCATATGCAACCCCTTTATCCGCTTCTTTGGAAAGCGGATCTCGTCGTTCTGGCCACCCCCATATTCTTCTATGGCGCAACGGCACAGTTGAAGGCCCTCATTGATCGATCCCAGGCCCTCTGGTCCAGGAAATATGTGATTGGTTTGGAGGATCCCGGGCGCAATTGGCGCAAAGGACTGCTTTTGACCGTGGGCGCCACCAAGGGAAAGAATATTTTTGATGGTGCGGTTCTGACGGCCCGGTATTTTTTTGATGCCATTGGCGCCAGCTTCGAAGGGACCCTCGGATTCCGGCAGGTTGAAAAGGTGGGCGATATTGAAGCCCATCCCACAGCTCTGGAGGCGGTAAGGAAAAGGGCGGCAGAACTGGTAAGCCCCTTTTTGAAACGGAAAAAAATTCTTTTCGTATGCCGTGAAAACGCCTGCCGCAGCCAAATGGCCGCAGCCTTTACACGCCAACTGGCTGGAGATCGTTTTGAAGTGGAAAGTGCCGGCAATGAGCCTGCTGAACAAGTCAATCCCTTGATGGAAAAGGTGATGGCGGAAAAATGGGTCGATATGGCCTATCTGAAACCATCAGCCATCTCAGATCTGCCCGCCGGCTGGCAACCGGATGCGGTGATCACCATGGGCTGCAACGTTGCATGCCCCATCTTTCACGGCGTGGTCCCGCAGGACTGGGAGTTGCCGGACCCGGCCAATGAATCCATTGATTTTATGCGAAATGTCCGTGACCAGGTGGAACGGCGCGTCAAAGATTTTATCCGTAACGATTCCCTTTAATCATTCGGGACGGGAAAGGCTCAGACGGTTTTGTCCAGGGGTCATGGTGACCTGACCAAGCGCCATTTCCATCATGCGAAGGCACGCTTTTAAACGCCGGGTATTTTGTAAAATGGCGGGAAATCCATCCGCCTCGGATACAAGGGTTTCCGCGGTTTTTGCGAGACTCTCCACGCTCTGCCGAATCTTCTCAAGCTTTTCTGTTTCCAATGGTTATCCTCTATTTAGTGGATTTTTCTTAAATCTTTGAATCTCCGGGCTTTTACTTCATACCGGGGAAGAGAACCCAAAGGATGCACCTCGATAATATACCCAAGGTTGGTGTTTAACCTTAAGGCATTGGATAACCGTGCCAGAATCTCTTTTTCTTTGGACTCGGTGCCCGAAGCCAGCTCAACTTTTAAGGTGATTTTCTCATTGTCCCCGATCCGTTCAACCGTGACTTCGTATTCGTCTGAGAGTTCGGAAAATCCCCGGACCACCTCTTCAATGGCCGAAGGGGACAACAACACCCCCTTGACCTTGGTGATATCGTCGGCCCTTCCCTGAACCCCGCCTTTGATGAGCCGGTAGGTGCGACCACATGAGCAGGACTCCCCTTGCCACTCGATGATATCCTTGGAATCGAAACGGATGCAGGGTTGGGCAAACCGGTCAAAGGCCGTGATGATCATTTTCCCCTTTTTGCCGGGTTCCGTAATCATTGCACCCGTATCCACATCTTCAATTTCCACCAGAAAGAGCCCTTCGTTCACATGAAGGCCCCCGGGCTGTTCGCTGCATTCGTAACTCCAGGCCCCGATTTCCGTCGCGCCCGCATGATCATAAACCTTGGCGCCCCAGGCATCCTCCAGCCTTTTTTTGGTGGTGGGAATGGAGGCGCCCGGTTCTCCGGCGCAGGTGATGCGCGAGATGGGCAAGGTTTGAGGATCGATTCCCAGTCGGTTACGGGCCACATCCGCCATGTTGAGCAGGTAGGTGGGGGTGCCCATCATGGCAGTGGCTTGCAGTTCCTGAATTTTGAGGACCCGGGAAGCCGTATCCAGCACACCGCCGGGAACCACTTCGCATCCCAGTTTTTCGGCGGCATAGTGGGCCGCCCAGAACGCTACAAACACATTATAGCCGAAAGGAAAGAAGACACGGTCCGTGGCGCGATACCCCTGGGACCAGAGGATGTAGCACCAGGATTCGGACCACCATTCCCAGTCGGCCCATGAGTCCGCCTGGTAGACCGGCTTTCCCGTGGTTCCGCTGGTTTGACGGAATTCAGCCACTTCTTCAAGGGGTTGGCAGAGCAATCGGCCATAGGGAAAAGGATCGCCTTCCTGGCCTTCCTTGAGCCGGGCTTTGTCCATTTTGGGGACTTTTGAGACATCCTCCCAGGTTTTTATGTCTTGCGGTTCAAGGCCGGCCTTTTGATAAACCTTCCGGTAGTAGGGAGAGCGTTCAAAAGCCCAGGAGACCATGTTTTGAAATTTCTTGAGTTGAATCTCTTTTAGTGCTTCGGGATCAAGGGTTTCCAGATAGGGATTCCAGTAAGGGGTTTCCACGGTCAAAGCTCCTTCAGAGTCAAGCGTTAGTACATGAGTCTGGGCAGCCAGAGAGTGATCTCGGGTACCGCAATCAGAATGATGGTGCCCAGGATCAGGGCGATCAAAAAGGGGAGTACCCCCTTGAAGATGGTTTCCAGCCGGACGTCCTTGGCAATACCCGCCACTACATAGACGTTAATGCCCACCGGCGGCGTGATGACGCCCATGGCGGTTACCAGAACGATAATGATGCCGAACCATATGGGGTCATAGCCCAGGTTGAGAATAATGGGGTAAAAAATGGGAATGGTCAGCATGATGAGGGCCAGGGCATCGATAAAACATCCGCCGATGAGGTAGACCAGCATAATCATAAGGATTACGGCAAAGCCGGGAATGTTGAGCTCAGCCACCCAGTTGGCCACGTTAAAGGGTATTCGGCTGATGGCCAGAAAATGGCCGAAAACAGTGGCCCCGGCGATGAGCAGAAGCACCATGCAGGAGGTTCTGAGGGTTTCGTTGATGGACTTCACAAACCCTTTCCATGACAACTGTCTGCGCAATACAGCCACCAGAAGTACTGCCGCCGATCCCACGCCACCGGCTTCGGTGGGCGTGAAAATGCCTGTAAAAAGGCCCCCCATGACCAGTAGAAAGACCACCAGGGTTTCCCCGATCTTGCTGAGGGACCGAATTTTCTCTCCCCATGTAAACTTATCCCCGGCAGGCCCTTGAAGGGGATATTTCCAGCAATAAACAGAAATGGCAATGGCAAAACACAGGGTGATGAAAAGAGCCGGTACAATGCCCGCAACGAAGAGCGCTCCGATGGATTGTTCCGTCAAAATGCCGTAGATGATCAACACAACACTGGGGGGCATGAGCATCCCCAATCCCCCGCCGCTGGCAACGGAACCGGTGGAAAGCTCCGGTGCGTAATTGTACCGTTTCATTTCCGGCAGACCCACCGTCGCCATGGTAGCGGCGGTTGCCGGCGAAGACCCGCTCACTGCACCGAAGGCGGTGCATGCGCACACCGTGGCCGTCGCCAATCCACCACGGTAGGAGCCCACAAAATGGTAGGCCGAATCGTAAAGCCTTCGGCTGATCCCCGCGTTAAATGCAATTTGACCCATGAAAACAAACATGGGAATAATGGTGAGACCATAGGAGGAGTAAACTTCGTAGAAGTCCCGGGACAGTAGTTTGAGGCCCGCGGTTCCGTTCACCAGATAGCTGAAGCCCACATAACCGACCATGGTCATGACATAGGCCACCGGCATCCTTGTGAAGAATACCAGGACCAATACAACGATTCCGATAACACCAACCAGTGTAGGATTCATTTTTCCCCAAAAAGTGTTCGAAGGTTATTGAAAATTTGGGGTAAAACGGCCAGCCCCAGTACACCGAACGCCACGGCGACCACATAAACAAAAATATAGTTTGGAAACTGAAGGCTCATGGATACTTCCCCGGTCTTCTTCATGGTCCGGGCGTAAAGAACGCACTGCCAGCAGATCAAAGCAAACAGGCTCAGGGAGAGGAATCCGGTAATGGTGTCGATGAGGGCCTGGGAACGTTTGCTGAGCAGGCGGACCACCAGATCCACGCCTACGTGTCCGTTTTCCACATGGGTCATGGGCATGGCACAGGCGAGCAGAATGGTGGCCATAAAACTGACCAGTTCAACGGCGCCGAAGATGGGATGTCCGAAATAACGGGTGATCACATCCAGCGTGGTAATGGTCATCATGCCTACCAGCGCCACGCCGCCCAAGTGTTTAACCCAGTCCACCAGTTTATAGATCAAACGGTTTATGGCTTCCAAAGGTTTTCTCCCGGATAGGTATGAGGATTGATTCAGCCGGATCCCCGCCAGAGGCACAAAGGCGGGAATCCGGGCTCACACATATTGCAAAATGAAGAATCAGTTCGTGTATTTCTCGAGGGACGATTCCGTAAAGGTGACCAGTTCTTTGCCGGGCAGACCTTTTTTTTCAACATCTGCGGCATATTCATCGATCACCGGTGCAACGGCCTTCTTCCATTTTTCTCCCTCTTCAGGTGAGAGAGTGAAAATTTTCCCGCCCTTTTCCAAGAAATATGCCTTGCCGGCTGCGTCGCTTTCGTCCCATGCTTTGCCGTGCTTGGCCACCCATTCCTGGTTGATCTGTCTGATGGTGGCCTGGACGTCTTTGGGCAGTGAATTCCATTTGTCCTTGTTCATGACCACATAAAAAGTGGATGTATAGGCAATGGGTAAATCCAGGGTGCAGTAATCGATCACTTCTGCCATTTTCCATCCCTTGTTGACTTCCATTGGATAGAGGCCCCCGTCAACCACCCCTTTTTGCAGTGCCTGATACAGTTCGGGCATGGGCATGGCAACAGGTGTTCCGCCAAGCGCTTCAACCACTTTGGCAGAGGTGCCGTGGGAACGGATTTTCACACCTTTTAAGTCTTCCATGGTTTTCACCTCTTTTTTCCGCGTAAAGAGGAGCCCGGGCCCATGGGCGTGAAGGTACATGACTTCAACGTCGTCCAGTTCCTTAGGTTTGAATTTGTTGTACACGTCATTGGCCACTTTGGTGGCCACGACCCCCGAAGGATAGCCCAGGGGAAGGTCTACCACTTCCATTACCGGAAAGCGGCCACGGGTGTAAGCGAAAAGGCAGAAGCCGATATCGCTCATGCCCTGTACAACGCCATCGTAATTCTGTTTGGCTTTGGTCAGGGTCTGGCCGGGAAAGTATTGCACTTTCACCTGGCCGTTGGTTCTTTTTTCAACTTCCTTGCACCATGCAGCCGCCAGTTTGGACTGAACGTGGGTTGGGGGGAAAAAATTGCTGTAAGTCAGGGTAATGGGTTCGGCTTGAGATTGACTGGGAAGAAGACAGAGTGACAGGGCAAAGAAAAGGGCGATACACAAAAAGAAAAAAAATGACTTTTTCATATTTAAAAGCTCCTTGTTCAGATTAAGAGTAACCATTATACACCGAGAAAAGCCCGTATGATTTTGTCACCTCCTTTCCTTTTCCTTCAGACCAAGAATACCGTAACCCCATGCGGGTTAAAAGATATATGACGGGCGTCATGTTCGAAAAAAAACCGGTGGTCGATTGAAAAAAAGTAAACCGTGGATCCACGGCTGCAGTGTGGTGGCCTTGATCATATCCACATGCTCTCACTTCCCGCACGTTCAAGATGTTCGACTTGCAGAATCTGAATTTGTCCCCGCCGGGTTTGAACAATTTCGGATTGGCGGAGCCGTGCCATGACCCGCAGGGTCGATTCCGTCGTCGTTCCCGCCATTTCAGCCAATTCGATGCTGGTGAAATCAAGGGTTTTTCCAAACTTACGGTACAGGGTCAGTAACACTCTCAAAAGCCGCTGTTCCACGCGCATCTCCATCATATCCAGGATACGGCTGTTGGCACTGTCCACGGCGCGACCCAGGATGATAATAATGTTGTGCATGACGGCGGGATTTTCATAACAAAAGGTGGTGAAATCTTCCCGCTTAACGTGGACCACAAGCGCATCTTCCAGGACTTCGGCACATAAGGGCCTTGGTGCGCCGCTAAAGGGTCCCACCAGGTTCAAGGGCTCTCCGGAACCTGCCAGCAGATAAGTGATCCGGTTTCCCCCATAGGATACCAGTGAAACCTTGACAAGTCCTTTGGCTACCAGATGAAAGTAATTGCACGCGTCACTTTCACTGAAAACAATCGCTCCTTTTGAGAACCCTTTTGTGAAGGAAAGGCCTCCTATTTGCTGGATTTGGGCATCCCCTAATCCCTCAAATCCAATTGCATCTCTGAAAAGATCAATCCGACTCTTAAAGTCCATGGTGAGCCATTGAGGCAGTCCGGCCGCCCCCATTTCCTTTGGCTTAATCTTTGTTGAAACAGTCCCTGAGTTTTGATCTGAGGCGTTTTCTCGTATCCTCGGGAATTTTATCCTGAGCGCTTTTTCGGCAGAGGTCGATGGTTTTCTTGAGTGCGTCAACACACCCCTGACATTCGGGACAGTCATTTAAATGTTGCTCAATCTGACGGCATTCATCATGCCCCAGTTCGCCGTCCAGATACTCGCTGATCTTTTCGAAGTTCTTTTGGCATTCTTTCTTCATGCGTTCTTTCCTTCCCGGTAGGCCTGGGAAATTTTTTCCCGCAGGGCGGTGCGTGCCCGGTGAAGCCGGGTTTTCACCGATTCGATGCTGATCCCCAGAATTTCGGCGGTTTCTTTGGTGCTGAATCCTTCAATGTCCCTCAGATTGAACACCAGTCTGTATTTATGGGGAAGGGCTTTGATGGAGTGGTCAATGACCGATTTCATTTCCGCCAGTAGTACATTGTTGGACGGCTCATCGGACCAGTCTGGAATATCATAGGTTCCGGAAGTGCCGTCTTTGTTTGCAAAAGAGGTTTCCAGGGAGAGTTCGTGCTCCGGCTCACATTTCTTCTTGCGCCGCTTTCGAATGCAGGCGGTTGCGGCCAGCTTGAACAGCCAGTTTTTCAGTTTTGTCTCTTCTCTGAAGGTCTTCAAATATTTGAAGGCGTTTAAAAAAGTATCCTGAGTAATATCTTCTGCATCCTGAAGCTGGCCGCACATCTTAAGCCCGAAGTTGAAAATCTGGTTTTCATATCGATCCACGATGGTTTCCATGGCCTCCATGGATCCTTCCTTGAATTGTGCGATCAGATGATGATCTGTCACGTCCGTACGGATGGCTGTCACAATGAACCGTTCCTTTTGCCTGCTTCAATCAGGCTGATGTGAGATTTTCGTAGGATGTTCCGCGCACTTTCCTGAATTTTCTGCAAAAGCGCCGGTTGCCGGTATCAAGCCAGGGGTGGTGGCGGTGGCGGCAATTTACCGTGTTCTAACGCTTTACGGGCTGATTTTACCGGTATCATTGCCTCGCAGGGAACACCCACCTGGCATAATCCGCAACCGTATCCTTCGAATTTGTAAGTCTCTTGAACGTATTTTCTGGACCGTACCAGATGTTGGCGGCATTTTTCCTTGTCGTGACCGGCCTCCGTGATGGCCCGAGCCGGACAGCGGTCGATGCATTTGCCACATGTCCCTTCAGCAAAGAAGAGACAATAGGCCTGATGATCCGCATAAGGCCTGGGTGTGGGTTCAATGGATATTTTCGCAATGACCGATCCCGCGCGCATGGCTTTCCCTTTTTCAGTGATCAGTCCATCGGAAAGCCCAAAGGTTCCCAGACCCGCCGCATGGGCGGCATGGCGTTCAGACCAGGAGGAGGCATAGGAAAACCGCTCTGATTTGACAATGGCCCAGTTGGAAACCAGCATGGGTGGAATGGCCGCGTGACCAACCTCTTCAAGGCACTGCGCCACATGGTGGCGAAGCGCAATATTGAATGCCTCGCCGTAAACTCTGATTCTGGCCCATCTTTCAGCGGGATACGTACGGCTCCGACGGTTGGCATCGCGTACGATCCTTCTCTGGGGCAAAATCCAGGAAATGACCGTCAGATCATTGGGTGAGACAGTTTCCCCCGGGCGGTGCTGGCTGAAAACCTCCCAGGGTGTCCAGTGAAAGGCGCCGACATACTCTTTGTATTGCTGCCAGATGGGGTCGGCTCCCGAGGCAAATCCCACCAGCACATCGTCCCAGGCGGCTTCACCGGATCCGTCGTCCATGGTGTTCTTGGGTGAAGTAGCGATAAAATCCTGGATAATATGCTGAATCCATTTATGCGGATTGAGCAGTTCTAGCTCTTTGACCATCTAACCCTCCT
>JAJDOH010000026.1 GCA_022340265.1 Deltaproteobacteria bacterium
TTTTCAATCCAAAATTTTCCGCCTGGCGTTTCATTCGGTCCACCAGTTCATACCCTGAGAGCCCTTCGGGAAAGCCCGGATAATTTTCAACCCAATCCGTGGTCAGAATCTGCCCCCCCGGCGCCAGTCTTTCCAGCAAAACCGTCTTTAGACGCGCCCTCGAGGCATACAACCCCGCCGTAAGGCCTGCAGGACCTGCGCCGATGATAATAAGATCTTCCATGGCTTCTTAAAAACTCCCATATCAACAAAAAACCCGCCCTTCACTGTTTGGCGGGTTGTGGTCTGTTTCATCCTTTGCTAAAGGAGCTTGTTCAATTCTTCTTCAAGGTGGCTCTTGGGGTGCGCCCCCACAATGGTCTGAAAAACTTCGCCGTTTTTAAACAGAATGAGAGTGGGGATGTTCCTGATACCGAATTTGGTCGGCGTCTCACGATTGCTATCCACATCCATCTTGGCAATCTTTACTTTGCCTTCGTATTCCTTTGCCAGTTCTTCAACGGTCGGTCCCACGATCTTGCAGGGTCCACACCATTCCGCCCAGAAATCGACCATCACCGGCAATTCAGACTTGATGATTTCTGCTTCAAAATCCGCATCCGTAACCTGTAGTATATCAGACATTATTGGCTCCTTCCCTTCACACCCGGCTGGGCAGTTTCATTGTTTTGTGATCCATGCGATCGTTAGCCTTCATTTTCTTCAAGCAGTTTTTTCAGATTCTTCTCGATGGTAACCGGCACCGGTCCGGAATTCGTATAAAGCTTTAACACCTGGTAGGGAACCTTGATCTTTTGTGTGGCGGTATCCCAGTCGATCCCTTTTTCTTCAACCTGGTTCATTAATTCAATTAACCCTTGCGAATCCATTTTATTCCTCCCTAATTCCTTTTAGACGGCTCCAGGTCCGGGGGATATGCATATTTTGGATCTATCTCGTAGGTCCAGGGAAGCCCCCACCATTGCCAACCATAGTGTCGTCTATGATTGAAACTGTGAATTTTGTTCCTTTTTGCGAGCTGACGGTAAAATTTGTTTTTGTGGTTGTCCTCGAAAACCGGAAACAGCGCCCCCTCAAAACCGTCCGCCACCTCATAAACTTTCTTATACCCGGCATCCATAAGCTCTTTTGTTGCAAGGGCGCTCCTAGTACCGTCCCTGGAAAGAATCAACAGGTTATCGGTTTTTTTGAACACCTTACCGATCTCCTTCAAAAATGCCTTGTTCTTTTTATTCATATCATAGTCATACCGATCCTCGTCTTTTTGGAGGTTGTCGGTCCAGAACATAAACGGGAACAGGTAGGCGTTGATGGGGTGACCGATAAGCTGGTATTCGGCCCTCGTCCTGACATCGATCAGATAGGTGTCAGGGACCGTGTTGAGCATGTCATAAGCCTCAATGCTCAATATCTGCTTCGCCTCTTCCGCAAAGGCGTCCGCAAAAAGGCCCATCAGGAGCACTGCTAAAGCTACACCGGTTAGGTAAATTTTTCCCTTCATTTTGTTATCTTCTACAGGATGTATGGCCCATCCATTATTAGACGCACTTTAAGACTTGTGCCTAAAGAAATAATCCAGTACCGTATGTTTGTCAATGAAAAATCCTGGGTGACGCGCCGGGGCTTTTGTCTTCAAATATCTCAAAAGGAGAAAAACCTGAATGACTGCAAGCAAGGTCTATTTTGCAAACCTCAGAACGTCTTTTAAAGAAAATATCTTTTTGAAACTAAACCGGCTTTTAGATGAAGCCGCCATGGACGATGTGGTGGCTGAAAGAAGTCTGGTCGCTGTCAAGTTGCATTTCGGTGAAAAAGGAAATACCGCTTTCATCCGCCCCAATTATTTAAGAACGATTGTGGACCGGATTGAAAACCTGGGGGCACATCCTTTTTTGACCGACGCCAACACGCTCTACGCAGGGACCCGGGGGAACAGCGTCTCCCACCTGCATACCGCCGTCTTAAATGGATTTGCATACTCGGTTGTCGGAGCCCCCGTCATCATCGCCGACGGCATTCGAGGGGCCGGTTACAAAGAGATAGCCATCGATCAGGAAATCATCCGAAGGGCCTACATTGCCAGGGATATCGCGGAAGCCGATGGACTGATCAGCGTGGCCCATTTCAAAGGCCACGAACTGACCGGTTTTGGCGGAACCATTAAAAACCTGGGCATGGGGTGCGCTTCGAGAAAAGGAAAAATGGCCCAGCATTCCGACCTGTCCCCCAAAGTCAAAAAGAAAAAGTGCGTGGGCTGTGGAGACTGCGTGCGTCACTGTGCCGGCGGCGCCATATCTTTGAAAGAAAAAAAGGCCTTCATCAATACTGAAAAATGCGTGGGTTGCGGTGAATGCATCCTCATCTGCCCCAACGAGGCCATAGATGTCAGTTGGAGTAAGGATATACCGCTCTTTCAGAAGAAGATGGCCGAGTACGCCCTGGCCGTCCTCAAGGGGAAAAAAAATAAGGTCTTTTTCATTAATTTTCTGACCGACATTTCCCCTGCTTGCGACTGTTATGGACACAGTGATGCACCCATTGTGCATGACGTGGGGATCGTGGCCGCAAAGGATCCCGTTGCCATCGATCAGGCCTCCGCGGATCTCGTCAACCAGCAGGCGGGAAGTGCTACAAGCTGCCTCAAAGAAGGACTGAAACCCGGTGAAGACAAATTTCGTGCCGTATACCCGAAAGTGGACTGGACCATTCAACTGGATCATGGGGAGAAGATCGGTCTGGGCAGCCGGAAGTATGCGTTGATTACCATTTAATTTGACCGTATCATTTTTTTTTGCAGCAGCAATTCTAAATTATGGACGCTGATTTGCAGCAAAACCTGTGAGAGCGGCGTCTCGCCGCGATTTTTCGCGGCTGGAAGCCGCTTTCACAAGGGCTTCTCATTACAAAATGAAAATTGATGTTTTTGCAATGGACGGCTTGTTTTTACCTGCGGCATGTGCTATGAAGCATCCGTTTCATGATCTGTGTGAAGAACAAGGAGAAAATCATGGAGTTAAATATTTCGGCGGCAACGCCTGATCAACTGAAAAACAAGCCCGCGGATGAATCCAAGCTTGGCTTCGGAGATATCACCACGGACCACATGTTCCTGATGGACTATGACGACGCCAAAGGCTGGTTCAACCCCCGCATTGAACCCTATGGCCCGCTCGCCATCGATCCCGCCGCCATGAGTCTCCATTATGGACAGGAGATTTTTGAGGGTCTTAAAGCCTACGGAATAGCAGACGACGGTATCGCGCTTTTCAGAGCCAAAGAAAATTTTGAACGCCTCAACCGTTCAGCCACACGTCTCTGCATGCCCAAGGTAGACATCATTAATGCCATGGAAGGCATGAAGCAGTTGATCCTTCTGGACAAAGAATGGATTCCCAGAAGCCCCGGTACCTCGCTTTACATCCGCCCCACCATGATCGCCACTGAACCGCATCTGGGCGTCCGTCCCGCCAAAAACTATGTCTTCTTCATTATCATCGGTCCGGTGGGGGCCTATTACAAGGAAGGATTGAACCCTGTTAAAATCTATGTGGAAGACTTTTTTGTCCGCGCTTCCATCGGTGGCACGGGAGAGGCCAAAACGGCAGGCAATTATGCGGCCAGCCTTTTTGCTGCCGAAGAAGCCAAGAAAAAAGGATTCACACAGGTGCTCTGGCTGGATGCGGCCGAACGGAAATACATTGAAGAAGTGGGCACCATGAACATGTTTTTCCGCATCGATGACGAAGTGATTACCGCACCGCTGAACGGCAGCATTTTACCCGGTGTCACTCGGGATTCCGTCATTCGAATCGTGAAAGACTGGGGTCTTAAAATGACGGAGCGTTCCCTTACCATTGATGAAGTGATTAAAGCAGCCGAAGACGGCAGGCTTCAGGAAACATTCGGCACCGGTACGGCGGCGGTCATTTCCCCAGTGGGACAGATCACTTACAAGGAGCGCAATTATGTGGTGGCCGGCGGAAAAATGGGGGAACTGAGCCAGAAACTCTACGACGAAATCGTCGCCATTCAATATTGCCGGAAACCCGATACTTACGGATGGGTTGAGCGGATCAAATAGTATCCTGAACCGAAAAATCTCCACAAATCAAGGGCAGAATAAAAGGTTCTTATCGATAGTATTGTGCCTGCTTCTCAAACATGTCGGCGTATTTTCCGCCCAGCTTCATCAGTTCCTGGTGGGTTCCATTTTCCACGATATGTCCATTTTCAAGAACCAAAATGCGGTCCGCCATGCGGACCGTGGAAAACCGATGACTTATGAGAATAGCGGACCGGCCCTTTAAAAGCTGCTTGAACCCTCTGAATATTTCATATTCGGTTTTCGCATCCAGGGAGCTGCTCGGCTCATCAAGGGCGATAATCTGCGCATTGCGCAAGAAGGTCCGCGCCAGCGCCACTTTCTGCCATTCTCCGGTACTGAGTTCTTCGCCTTCTTCAAACCATTTGCCCAAAACAGTGTCATAACCTTTCGGCAACCGTCGGATCAGTTTGTCGGCACCGGTATTCCCGGCAGCTTCATCGATTTTATGATTTTCGGCGGACAGTTCGATATTCCCGAGCCGAATATTTTCACGGGCGGTCATGTGGTATCTCATGAAATCCTGAAAAACGACGCTGATTTCCCGCCTGAGGGCCACGATATCATAGTTACGAATATCAAGGCCATCCATCTCAATTTTCCCCTCTGTCGGATCATAAAGGCGGCAAAGCAGTTTAATGAGTGTCGTTTTGCCTGAGCCATTTTCGCCAACAAGGGCAACCACCTCTCCCGGTGCCATGGAAAAAGAGATATTTTCGAGAACAT
>JAJDOH010000067.1 GCA_022340265.1 Deltaproteobacteria bacterium
CTCTGCGATAAGTGACCAGTGCAGCGTCTCCCGAAGCCCACATGTAAGGGACCTCTTCCTCGGGCTGAGGCGGAATAAAGAGGACATTTTTCAATTTTCTCTCTTGTGCCATTTTTTCGACCCGATCCCTGTATTCCCCTCTGCCGACAAGACAGAAAAGAATATCGGGATGATTTTTCAAAATATCCGCCGTTTCAACAACGACTTCCGTGCCATGAGGTATCCCCATATTGCCCGCATACATGACCACGAAAGGATCTACAATCTTCCATCTTTCTGAAAAACGGTTCCGCTTTGGAAGCGGTGTGATATGATCGGCATCCAGAAAGTTTGGAATGATTTCTGTTTTGTGAAAAGGGACACCTTTATTCACAACATTTTCCCGCATCCCTTCAGAAAGAAGCAAAACCCCATCAGAAACTCTATATACGGCTTTTTCAACCAACTTCATCAATTGAAGTAAAAGACGGGACTTGACCAATCCTGTCTTTTCCGCCATATCCGGATATAGGTCCTGGACATTATAAATCACGGGACACCGTTTAAAAACACTGACCACCCATGCGCAAACACCGTTGGTCAAGGGAGGTGAGGATGGCGCGAAAATAAGATTCACTTTTCCGCCGGCAAAAACGGCAGAAATCATGCACGATATGTTAAAAGAAAGAAAATTAAGCGCACGATATAAAAGACCCGGTTTGTTCTCGTCAAAAATGGGGGCAAACACATAGCTTCGAATCAGCCTGGCTCTATCCCAACGGGTAACCTCCATAAGCTTTCCGCGATATTCCTTCCAGGTTTCGGTTCGCCCTTTTCTGAAATGCGGAAAAGATGTCACAATGGTCACCCGGTGCCCCCTGTCCATCAACGCCTTGAAAATGCTGCCATAAATAGGCATCAACGGCCCCTCGTAGGGATACCAGTGCAGGATCATGACCAGAATATTCAGTTTCCCGGTGTCAGCCGGATTCCTTTTCATTTTCTTTTCTGCAAATTAC
This sequence comes from Deltaproteobacteria bacterium, assembly GCA_022340265.1. Classification (GTDB taxonomy): domain Bacteria; phylum Desulfobacterota; class DSM-4660; order Desulfatiglandales; family Desulfatiglandaceae; genus NaphS2. The sequence goes on from JAJDOH010000067.1 coordinate 999, forward strand.
ATAAGCCCCCATCACAAGGACATCCATTTTCGTCCTCAGAAAACAATCGATTGCTTCCGAGGGTGTACATACAATGGGCTCATTTTCGTTAAAGGAGGTATTCAGAAGTACCGGCACGCCCGTTATTTCTTGAAATGCTTTAATCAGGGCATAATAGAGCGGGTTCTCCTCCCGTGACACCGTTTGAAGTCTGCCGGTTCCGTCCACGTGGGTCACCGCAGGAATGACACTCCTTTTTTCATTCCTGATGGGATAGACCTTAATCATGAAAGGATCCGGATAATCCTTTTCAAAGTATTCCCTTGTATATTCAAGGAGGATGGAAGGCGCGAAAGGGCGAAAAGACTCCCTCCGTTTGATGCGTGAATTAAGGATGTCTTGCATATCGGGCCTGCGAGGATCAACAATGATGCTTCGGTTGCCCAAAGCGCGAGGACCCCATTCCATTCGACCCTGAAACCAGCCGACCACCTCTCCAGCGGCCACATGTTGGGCGGTTTCTCTGCACAGGACGGACGCATCGTCAATTCGTCTGATTTCACAACCGCGTTCTTTGATCTCCCGATCGTATTTTTGCAGTGTTTTTCCGATTTCCTCATTACCAAATGAAGGCCCCCAGTAGCTGGTATTCATTACAAAATCACGAGGCTCTCCCAGAATCTGATTGTAGACATAATAGGCCGCGCCCAACGAGGTACCGGCGTCTCCGGCCGCAGACTGAATGAAAATCTCCTTAAAAGGGGTATGATCAAATATCTTGCCGTTGGCCACGCTGTTCATGGTAACGCCACCTGAAAGACAGAGGCGGTTGTTTCTTGTCTTTTCATGCAAATCATTGAGCAGGTCAAAAATGATCTCTTCCGTTACGGCTTGCAGGGATGCCGCAAGATCCATGTGATACGCATCAATATTTTCCTCGTATCGTCTCGGTTTTCCGAAATCCTCAATAAATTTATGCGAATAAACAGTTCCCATCGCCGGTTCACCACCATCCCATGTCATGTCCACGCCTTCAGAATGATGACGAAAATACTTCAGGTTGAGCACATACCGCCCGTTACCGATATAGCGAATAACCCTTTTCAGATCCTTTTTGAGGGTGGGCTCTCCCAGCGCCGCAAGACCCATCACCTTGAATTCATCCCCATATTTGGTAAAGCCGAGAAACTGCGTAATCATGGTATAAAATAACCCGATTGAATGGGGATAGAGAACTTTGCCCAAGACCTCCATTTTGTTTTTCCGGCCATACCCCTGCATGGCGCTTACGAAATCTCCAAATCCGTCAAGCGTCAGAATAGCGGCATCATCAAAGGGTGAAACCATATAAGAACTCGCCATATGGGCCAAATGGTGTTCCACGTTGACGATTCGGCCTTTTATGATTTTAACCGGCACATCAAAGGCCGCTGAAAGCCGATCCGCAATACCGCCAATGCTTCGTCTGTTCCTGTATCTGCCACTGAGCTTTTTCATGCTCTGCCGATTTCTGAAAACAAATCCCAGGCGTTCTTTCATATTGGCGAAGGTATTTCGGCCAATGGCAATTTTGTCGATTTGTTTGAGAGATACCCCTCCCTCTGCAAGACAGTAGCGGATGGCCTTTTCGGGAAACCCTGCCCAGTGTTTGATCCTGGTGAACCGCTCCTCCTCAACCGCTGCCAGAACCACGCCGTCCCGAATCAGGGTGGATGAGCAATCTCCATGGTAGGCCGATATGCCTAATATGTTCATATTTACTGATGCCCTTCGGGGCGGAGGTTTAAACATCTGTCATAAACCTCAACGTGCTTTCTAACCGTAACCCCTAAATCCAGTCTCTTTATCGCCGTTTCTCTGGCTTTCTTTCCAAAACTCTCGCGCAAGTAAGGGTCTTCAACCAAGACTCTCACTTTGTCGGCTAATGCTTTTCCATTTCTAACCGGTACCACAAATCCATTATGGCCATCCTTTATGAAACTTTTCACATCTCCCACATCCGTTGAAACAATGGCCTTCCCCATGGACATGGCTTCCCAAACCGAAATGGGAGACGCCTCATGGATGGAAGAACAGACGTAAACGTCACAGGCTTCCAACACCGACCTCACATCCGTTGAAGGCCCGTAAAAAAAGAAGTTTCCAAAAGCCATGATTTGGGCTTTCTTCAAAAGGCTCTCATAATAGCTTCTCTGGCTTTCAATTGTGCCACCCACAATCCAAAAGCTAACAGCATTATCCTCGTCGCTGAAATATGAGGCCGCATCAATAAAATATTCATATCCCTTCGCGGAGTTAATATTGCCCACTGAGACAACTTTTAGTCCCGGCAGAGGACCAAGCCTTTGGTCCACACTGGAGACCTTTGGCACAAAAAATTCCGTATCCACCGGCGCCTGGATTTCGGTCACCGGTTTTTGGTTCAGCGGAAAAGACGCGAGGTAATAGCGCTGCACCTTTTTCCCGGCTACGATAAAACAGTCAGCGAAGAAAGACGTAATGAAAAATAGACCCCTGATTAACGCCGGGCTGAAGGTGTCCTGCAAATGCCAAATAACCTTCTTCCCGGAAAGACGCCCCGCCACAACCCCTTTGAACTGCCTGGCGCTGTTACAGTGAACGATGTCTATCTTATTGCTTTTAAAAATCTTTTTGAGGGCCAGAACCTCTTTGGGAAAAGTCAGCATGTATTTGAGAATCCGCGCCGGGTTCTTACCCAACCGGTTCATGGAAATGGGAAGGATTTCCAGTTTTTTTTTCAAAGCCTCCCTGTAAAAACGGCCTATCTCCTTTTCAGGACAGATAATCGTCGTCTTTACCCCTTTGGAAAGGAGCCTCTCCGAAACACTCAAGATTCGTGAGTGAGGACCGCCATAACGTCCTTCTTCAATAACATTGGCAACCCCAATGAAATTATTTTCCTTCAATTCCTCCATTAACGCCAAACCAACTCCGACCCTCTTTAGGTAGTGTGCCTGTTAACTTTCAAATGAAAGCTCGCTGATCGCTCCGAAAATCGCCATTCATTTTAACAATAGAGCGAAATAAAGATTTATCAAATTTTGTGTAATCTAGCCTATCATCTTTAACAGTTGCAAGCCAGTGAGCTTTGAGAACAGCAGAATCCCAAAATTCATTCCATTCATGATACAAAAATAGCAAATCTGACGGATGCTTATAGAGCCTAGCAACTTTCCTACTGGAAATTCTCTTATAAAA
>JAJDOH010000085.1 GCA_022340265.1 Deltaproteobacteria bacterium
CATCCTGGAACGGTCGGTCATCGCGCCCATGCGATCACGCTCCATGGTTTATACTCTGATTCTCACTTACGGTTTGATGTTTCTTCTGGACGGTCTGATCAAGCAAATCTGGGGCAACGAACCCCGGTTTTTAGATCTGCCGCAGTTCATGCGTGCAACCGTTCCCATCCTGGGCTCACATTACCCCGTGTTTCGACTGGTTACTCTGCTCATCACGGCGGCCGTCATGGCCGCTTTGATGCTCTTTTTAGGCAAGACCAAGATCGGCATGGCGTTGAGAGCTTCCAGCACGATTCCGGAAATGGTTTCCTGCCTGGGGATCAACATGAACTATGTTCACATCGGGGCGTTTGTACTGGGGTGCATGTTGGCCGGAGTGGCCGGAATAATTGCCGGTCCCCTGACCACTATCGATCCCATCATGGGACATGAAATGTTGATCAGCTCATTTGTCGTCATTGTCATTGGCGGTCTGGGGAGCTTGAGAGGGGCGGTGATTGCGGCGCTCTTAATCGGTGCCGTGCAAACCCTGGCTGAGTTTTTCATCACCGATCTGGCCATGGTGATCATTTACATACTGATGGCTTTTATTCTCGCCTTGAAGCCGCGTGGAATTCTGGGAGAGGGAAAATTTGAATAATGATCGATTCAACAACGATACCGGGTGAACAAAAGGCGGCTTCACGCGCGAAAATTATTGTGCCGGCCGCCATTTTCATCGCCATAGCGATTCTTCCTTTCGTGTTGAAGAATCGGTTTTACCTCAGCCTGATCAACGAAATGATGATTTTCGGTTTGTTGGCCATGAGTCTGGATGTCTTGCTGGGCTACACTGGTCTATTATCCTTCATGCACAACGCCTACCTGGGCATCGGTGCTTACATCGTGGGTCTTTTTTTGATCCACGTTTCCCCCACGTCTTTATGGCTGGCCTGTTTGGTTGGGGTGATCGCCACCTCGCTGATCGCCCTGCCGGTCGGTTGGGTGCAGGTTCGTACCGGCGGTCTGGCTTTTGCCCTGCTGACGCTGGCATTTGGGATGATGTTTTTTACAATCGTTTGGAAATGGTACAGCCTGACCGGTGGGGACGACGGTTTGATGGGAGTGCCCAGCCCGGAAGTCCATCTGTTCGGATGGCACTTGGGCAATACCGGAGATCCGGCGGTCATGTACCTGCTGACGCTTTTCGTGGTTAGCAGTTGTTATGTGCTGACCCGCAGAATTATCAATTCTCCATTCGGAGCCGTTCTGGAAGCTATCAGGGAAAACGAAGAGCGGGCTTCGTTTGTGGGAATCAACGTGAGAAAATACAAACTCTACGGCTGGATGCTCGCCTGCATACTGGCTGGTATTTCCGGCGCGCTTTTCATTCTCTACAAAGGCTATATTGGGCCAACAACCATGAGCGCGTTTGCTGGCGCCGGCATTTTGATGATGGTGCTTCTCGGCGGGATGGGAACGCTTTGGGGGCCCCTGGTCGGTTCCGCTATTTTCATTTACATTCAGGATTACATCAGCACCATGACCGAACACTGGGAAATATATCTCGGGGTGGTGGTTATTTTTCTGGTTCTTTTCATGCCGAAGGGATTCGTGGGTCTGGGCAATTATTTGAAACTGTTGCGAAAGGGTTAAATCAGAACCATGGAAGCATTTCTGTGTACGGAAGATTTGTGTCGGCATTTCGGGGGCGTCATGGCCACGAATTGTGTGTGCATCAATATCGGAGAGAATGGCTTGAGATCCGTCATCGGCCCCAACGGCGCCGGGAAAACGACCTTCATCAACATCGTCACCGGCCGAATACCGGCCAGTTCGGGCAAGGTCTTTTTTCAGGGCAAGGATATCACCAACAAGCCGACTCACGAACTGGTCAAAATGGGCATCTGCAGAACTTTCCAGATTACGAGCATATTTCAGAAACTCAGTGTATTTGAAAATGTTAGGATTGCCAAGCAGGCCCGTCTGGGGGGAACTCTGAGGATTTTTTCAACCAAAAAAAGTTTGCGAAAGGTGACCGAAAAAACTTGGGCTATCCTGGAACGACTCGGTTTGCAGGACCTGGCCCATCAACCGGCAAAGAATCTGGCTTATGGAGATCAGCGCGTTCTGGAAGTGGCAATTGCCCTGGCCGGCGATCCGAACATTCTTTTCCTGGACGAACCGACGGCCGGAATGTCGCCTGCTGAAACAAGGCATATTTCCAAGTTGATAAAAGGACTGTCCGAAGAAATATCCATCGTGCTGGTGGAGCACGACATGGATATGGTCATGAGTGTTTCCGATAAAATTAGCGTGTTGCAGTACGGCAGTATTATTGCAGAGGGCAAGCCGGAGGAGATCAAAAGTAACCCGCAGGTCAGAGAGGCTTACCTTGGAAAAGAACAATAAGGTCATGGATGTCGAGGATATTCACACCTATTACGGCGAGAGTTACGTCATACAGGGATTGTCCCTGTGTGTTCAGGAGTGCGAAGCGGTGTCGATCCTTGGCCGTAACGGAGTTGGCAAAACTACGACGTTGCGATCCATTATGGGTTTGACACCGCCCAGGTCCGGTAAGATCAGAATTGGCGGTGAAGATACAACCCACTGGCCGGCGCACAGAAAAGCCAAACTCGGCGTGGCCTACGTTCCGGCTGAAAGGCATATTTTTCCAGGGTTGACGGTCGAAGAAAACCTCAAGTTGGCTGCCTGTCCCGGAAACGGCAGCAACGCGTGGTCCATCGAAAGGGTCTATGACCAGTTCCCCGTGCTGTCGAATCGGATCAAGCAGGACGGGGCAACCCTTAGCGGTGGTGAACAGCAGATACTTGCCATTGGCCGGGCCCTGGTTAGCAACCCGAAAATCATTATTCTGGACGAACCATCTCAGGGGCTGGCGCCCTTGATAGTGGAATTGGTCACTGAAATTGTGGTCAATTTTTGCGTCAAATCCGGTATAACTCTCCTGGTAGTGGAACAGAACCATCGCATGGCTTTAAAAGTGGCCAACCGCCATTACCTGATGGGTACCAAGGGCAGGATTAGCAGAATTGCAACTACACAAGAACTGGTTGACGATCCCCAGATCATTCAAAATCATCTGGCCGTCTAATGGTCTTTATTTGATGCCGGATGTCGACGAGTGGTCATGGACCAGCCGCTAACGGGAAAACCGGCCGTCTAAAAATGACTTTAATGGGAAACTTTGACACTTTTTGTCGCGCTGAGAAACCTTTGCTGCCGGTATTTCGACCATCTTTTAATCCGGCATGATCTTGTCGCCACTGAACGGGCGATCCGTAACAGAGGGAGGAGTAAATGACACTCAAAGAAAGATTTATGAACCGTCTGGAAGGCAAAGGTGTGGACATGACGCCTGTCGGGTGTACGACCACCTACGGAGTGGTCGATATTATGAAAAAGGTGGGGGCTGAAAGACCCCTTGCCGATACCGATCCCAAAGCCATGGCGACCCTGGCCCTTGGATATGTCGAGGCCGGTTTCGAATGGTGCAAGGCCATGGGGTGGGACATCACTGCCGTGAGTGAAGTGATGGGATGCACCCTGGGCGAGCCCAAAATCGATCTGCAGAAGTTTATCAAGGCACACCCCTATGGCGAAAGTCTGGACGGACTGGCCTATCCGGATAACTTATTCGGAAAAGGACGATTTCCGGCGTACAAAGAGCAGTTCAAGATCTTGAAGGACAAGCTCGGAGATGAGGTCGCCGTTTTCGGGGAAACCGAAGGGGCTTGGACGGCCGCCTGCAACCTCGTGGGAACCGAACAGTTCATGAAATGGACATTCAAGGAACCCGCCAAGGTTCAACAGGTGCTGGATGTCACAACGGCGGTTGTGATCGACGTGATCAACTGGGCCTTCGATCAGGGGGCAGACTACTACGTTCTGGCCGAACCCTCTTCG
>JAJDOH010000090.1 GCA_022340265.1 Deltaproteobacteria bacterium
TGTCCCTTCGATTTCGGGTGGTTCTTTGTATTTGTACCTGCCTTCTGCGATTTCAAAGATCTCTTCTACCAGATCGCTTTTCTGCCAGGACCGCCCGTCCGGTCGATATCCCGGAGAAAGTAGCTCCTTCTTTGAAACACCTTTACCGGTTCCCGCAATAAGCCCTCCAAAATACCGACAGGCATCGATACAGGCCTTGGCGCCATGGGTTGTGGTGGAACTTTTTCCGGACAGTTCAATGGCTGTCTCAGGAGAATTGGCATATAAAAGGGGGACAGGGGCCAGTCTCATGATTGAACCGTTTCCGGCTGAACGCGAGCCCGTGGGGCCGGAGATGGGATTGCCTGTTGCTTCAAAATCTTCCAGCGCCCTTCGAACCGTGTTCCCGATGTCGAAGCACGTGCCATTGCTACTCATGTACCCTTCACGATACCATCGACAATACCGCTCCATTTGATCTCTAGGATCAAATCCTTTTTTTTCAATCAAACTGTCCGCAAGACAGAGCGCCATAGACGTATCATCCGTCCACTGCCCCGGTTCTAACCTGAATGGCCCGCCGCCCACCATATCTGTCAAAGGTACAAAGCTGCCAGGTGCCTTAAACTCGATTGTCGTCCCAAGCGCATCTCCCGCGGCCAGTCCCAACATGCTCCCCTGATATCGCATTTGTTCTGAAATCATGTTGGCTCCTCCCGCTTCAAATTCATTTTCACCGCTGTTGCAGTGGATGATCTTGACTGCGGCCGTAAGACGTGCTTTCTTCGTCCACAACAGGTGCCCCGTACCGGCTGGCCATTGCTTCCGTCTCTGCCCTGATCTCTTCTCTCAAAGACTCCGGTTCCAGGGCCTCGGCCTTAGACCCCCAGGTCATGATCCAGAATCTGATCTCGTCGGTCCCCGCTACTTCAGCCTCAAAGACGATGGAACCGTCATTCCGGTTTTTGATCCGTTGGGATTCATGCCAGATCTTTTCTTTGATATAACCGGCTACGTCCGGATGAAACCATACCTTTATATGCACGGGTTCTCCCTGATATACCCCGAAGCTCGACGCCATGAAATTTTCCAGACTGAAATCCTCGGGGATCTCGAAATTTTCCTTTGTCTGATGGAGCATTTTGATGCGGTCCAAAGCAAATATTCGCACTTCTTTCCGCATGTGGCAAAAGCCGATCAGATAGAAACTTCCATTGAAGAACCAGATCCGGTAGGGGTCGACCCGGCGCCTGGATTCCTTTTTCCGGCTCATGGTGAAATAGACCATCTCGATGGATTTCCGGTTCACCGCCGCATCGTTTACCCGGTTCAGAACCTCTTTGAATTTACCGTATTCCTTGTATGGTTTGACACCCATGTGAAGCGTCTGTTCCAGGCTCTCCAGGTATTTAATGGATTCCGGTGAAAGTGTCGTTTTGACCTTTTGAAACATCGACTCCAGAGAATCATAAAAAGCGGTATCCTTAAAAACCTTAAGCATGTCGCGGCTGAAATAGAGGGCCATCAATTCGGTCAGGTTGAAAGGGATCGGAATCTGGTGTTTCACCGTATCCAGCAGCGACCAGAGGTTCTTACCCTCCACTCTATCGGTGTAGATGGGAAACCCTGCTATTTGAAGCGCTTCCAGGTCCCGGTAGAGGGTCCGGGGATGGCAGTCCACCTCCTGTGCCAGTTCAGCCGCCGATTTTCCCCTCCTGGATGAAACCAGAATCTGAATAATCTTCCACTGCCTGCCCATCTGGTCGCCTCTGGCCATGACAATCCTCCTGAAGCTGCTGCCGATATCTGGGGAAAAATCTTATAACACCAGGAATCATTAATCAAACAATTCTGATAATTTCCATTGAAAATGCCCAATCGCTACAGGGAAAAAAGCACGACGCGAAAAAAACCCTTTTCCCTTTGACCGTATCTGTCAAAACCCTCTGTTATCATAACCAGCAAATGTAACAAAAGGAGGCACAAAACATGGACACTGTCATCAAAAATTATCTGGAACAGCTCAAGATCGGTCGAAAACAGTCCTATAAAAATCTGGCGCTTTATCCCTTACTTTCAACATGCAGCCTGGGTCTGGAATACCTTTTGTTGGATGAGGCCCTGAACAAAAACCTGATTGAGATTGTTGAAAAAAACCGTGGCGGTTCCGTACCGGAACTGAGGGTCATGAACAAATCCCCCAAAATGATTCTGATCCTGGATGGTGAAGAACTGGTGGGGGCCAAACAGAACCGGATCGTCAACACCACTATCCTGGTAAAAGGGAATGCCACGATCGTAATACCGGTCAGTTGCGTTGAACACGGCCGGTGGTCTTATGACACCCCTCAATTCCACAGCAAAAAAAGAATGATGTCACCCAATCTTCGAGCCATGAAATCTGAGCAGGTCAACTATTCCATCAAGTCTTCAGGGGAATTTCGATCTGACCAGAGCGCAATATGGGACGGCATCGCTGAAAAACTTGAATATTTTCGGATAACAAGCTGCTGGCAGAGAGGTGAAAAAGCGGCACCCCACAGCAGCGGCGTTCGGCAAAAGGAGAATAGATGCAGACCGTATTCAGCCACATCATCCAAAAACGGTTCTCCCGGGTAAACGAAGACGTGGCGACCGACGCGCTGGCTTATAAGAGGGGAGTGGGGTCAAATCAACTTATTGAAATTAAATGATATGTAATAGGAAAATGCCTTGGAATCGGGGCTATATTGACGTTTCCCCTCGTTCCCACGCTCCGCGCCCTGTGAGAGCGGCGTCTCGCCGCGAAAGCATTGCCTGGGATTCGCAAGATGAATTGATGCAATTTCAGCGTGAACTGCGGAAAAATCTGGTTTACGGCGCAGGGCAAAATGAATCTGAAGATGAAATCGTTGAAACCCAAAAAAAGGCCGTCATCGCGTTTCTTTCAGAAGACAATTTCTTCAATGAAATATTTGATTCCGAATTATCACATCTTTTTTTCAAACCGCTGCGGCACCGCGGAATCGATACTCTCGAAAAACTCTTGCTTTTGAGATATGAAGATGCCCTTCGAATCAAGCACGTTGGGCGAAATACCTTGCGCCTATTTCGGGGGCTTCAAGAGATCTGTTCTGAAATTGTAACGACCATTGACGTGTGTGAAATAGGTGTGACCCCTTTTCACCTTTTCACTTGCGCCAAAAGGGGTCAGCAGACCCGAAACAAGGACATTTGTATCCGATACGATTTTCATGTTTTTCGTTTAGCCCGTACCGATTTGCTTGCAACGTAGTCAAAAATAGGCTACATTCTTCCCGTGAATAGAGGGATATGAGTCGAGTGGGAGGAATTCAGACGTGACAAGGTTGGGGGAAAAACCTTGGCGAGTGTTTTTTCGCCGGAAAGTAGAAAAGCGCGTTACGAAAATGCCGAGACCCCAACAAGTTCTTTTTGCCAATTTAGTTGAAGATTTGCAGCGGAAAGGGCCCATCCGAATGGAATGGCCCAATTTCAGTAAGCTGTCCGAACATGAATATCATTGTCACTTGGCATACTCATGGGTGGCTTGCTGGAAAGTGTGGGAAGACGCATTGGAAATAGAGGTGTATTATGCAGGTAGTCGTGAAAAAGCCCCATATTAGAGTGGAAGGAGATATTACCGGGAATTTGGTGGAGTATCTCCGGCGCGAGTTCAATGACATTGAAATCATCAGGGACGAAGATGAGGAACTGGTCGAAATCCGCAAGAGTGACTGGTATCGTTCGATTCGACGGACCATATCCCCAGGTGAAAATGTACGTATCTATCGTGAACTCCATCGTTTAACGCAAAAAGAACTGGGAGAAAGACTGGGCAATCTCAGCCGCCAGAATATCTCCAATATTGAGAATAACCGTCGCCCCATCAGCAAGGCCGTGGCAAGAAAACTGGCTGATATGTTTGATGTTTCCATTGAGAAGTTCTTGTAGGTCAATTTCCAGTCTGCAATTCTGTTCGTCTCATTCCTTTGATTCGTGGTTGAACATGAAAAGCTTCAAGAACAGGGAGTGGCAATACGCCTACAAAACTTCCACCCCCGGCCCGGCGGAAAGGCCGTCAACATACTGCACGACTTTTACATCCCCGCCCTCAGCCTGAGCGTGCAGTATGACCGGGTGGCCGGGTACTCCCGTTCATCCTCCCTTGCCCATGGGGATACCCAGGATGGGTATGTGCATGAAAAATGGCCGGTGTTTACCGATGAACAGGGAAACCGCCTCTGCATCGCCGGTTCCCTCAACGAATCTCGCACAGCCCTGGTGCTGAACGCCGAGAATATCGATCTTCACGCGCACTGGTGGAATGACCTGGAAAAGCGCCGAACCGATGACGCATCGGACGGTTTTGACGCTCTGTGGCAGAATAAGACCCTCCACCTTAGTGTGCTCCCGCTGCCCGAGGCGGTTCGGCAAAGACTGATTCAGATGGGAAAAGAGGTTAAGGCCCTCATTAAAATTGATGGCTCACTGGAATTTCTAAAACCTATTGGCCTGATCGAACCCATATTGTTATGGCTTCCCACAAAAACCGGAAAATTTTCCACACCTAGTTCGGCAAGGCTCACTGATCTACCCGATGATTTCAAACCAATTTTCAGGAATATTATTGACGCCGTAAAATGGCCCCGCCGCAGATTCATTTTCACCGCTGCTGCAGTGGATGATCTTGACTGCCGCCGTAAGACTTACTTTCTTCTGCCACTATCGGCGCAGCATGCCGGCCGGCCATTTTTTCAGCCTCTATCCTGATCTCCTCTCTCAGAGATTCCGGTTCCAGCACCTCCGCCCTGGAGCCCCAGGTCATGATCCAGAATCTGATCTCGTCGGTCCCGGCCACTCGGGCTTCAAAGATGATGGAACCGTCATCCAGTATATGAATCCGCTGGGACTCGTGCCAGATCTTTTCCTTGATGTAACCGGCCACGTCTGAATGAAACCAAACCTTTATACGCACGGCTTCTCCCTGATATACCCCGAAGCTCGACGCCATGAAATTTTCCAGACTGAAATCCTCGGGGATCTCGAAATTTTCCTTTGTCTGGTGGAGCATCTTGATCCGGTCCAAAGCAAATACCCGGACGTCCCTTCGTTTGTGGCAAAAGCCGATCAGGTAAAAAGTTCCATTGAAGAACCAGATCCGGTAGGGATCCACCCGGCGCCGGGACTCCTTTTTTCGGCTCATGGTGTAATAGACGATTTCGATGGAACTGTGGTTGATGGCCGCGTTGTTCACCTGGTTCAAAATGCCCTTGAATTTACCGTATTCCTTGTAGGGTTTGATGCCCATTTGAAGCGTCTGTTCCAGGCTCTCCAGGTATTTAATGGATTCCGGGGGAAGTGTCGTTTTGACCTTTTGAAACATCGACTCCAGAGAATCATAAAAAGCGGTATCCTTAAAAACCTTAAGCATGTCGCGGCTGAAATAGAGGGCCATCAATTCGGTCAGGTTGAAAG
>JAJDOH010000147.1 GCA_022340265.1 Deltaproteobacteria bacterium
CCCGCACTGCAGTTGCAAGCCACTCTGGCTGCCGTTTCCCGGCCGAAATCGGTAAGCGCAAACATCACCAGCATCGGCGTCCGTTCTTTCACAACACCGGCCAGGGCTTCGGCGAAAACATCGCACTGGGGCACCAAGAACCGCTTATTTTCAAGAACGTAAACCCGATCGGCGCCACGGGCAAAGGACTTCTCTAATGCACTACTAAAAGAAACCGAATCCGAATCTTCACTGGACGCTGTCACATTCCCCGGAACACCCGGTAACACCATCACCGCTTTTCCATCGACAGACCGGGAAAGTTCCTGTGCCTTGGCCAGCACATTCAGGCTGAACCTGAAGAGCCGCTTGTGCCGCAAATCACCGAACACCCATATTTCATTGGTCATTTTTTCAGTCACCCTATATCCATCAAACGCCGATGGCACCGGATTCTGACAGCCGCTTCATCAGCGCGTCAGCCTGCTCCCGAGCATCTCCCGTTATGAACTCGCATTGTTTTGTCTTCTTCACCCGCTTCATGGAAAGTACCCGTGTGGGGGAACCCGCATCCCCTGCCCGGTCCGCCTGAAGACCCAGATCTCTCAGATTCCAGCGTTCAGCCCGCTCCCTTTGAAATGCCCGGCCAATCCCTGAAAGACCCAGATCCCTGGGAACAAATGCCCCGGGATGGATTGTAAATGCCGCGGGTCCTCTCACTTCATATTCTTCCACAAAATGATCCGCTACCCGTTTCACCCTGAAGACGTCCTGCTTCCACTCGATGCTTTGCACCATACTGACGAACGGCATGCCCAGAGCTACCGATGTCTGAGGCCCCACCTGCCCCGTATCGCTGTCCGCTGTTCTAACGCCGAAAAGTACCAAGTCAAGGGGCGCAAGTTTCTGAAGGGCTGCCGCCAGAGCCGTTGATGTGGCCAGCGTGTCCGAGCCGGCGAGGCCCGGGTCACAGATGAGGATCTCCCGATCCACCCCGAATGCTCTGGCCTCCAGAAGCGCCGAAAGGCTTGCCTCGGGTCCCATTGAAAGGGCGGTGACGTGGCCGCCGCTAAGCTCTTTAAGCCGAAGGGCCGCCTCAAGAGCGGGCCGATCGAATGGGTTGAGTTCGGAGTTGTCCTCGTTTCGAATCACCTGTTCCGCAGGTGCTTCCAGGATGACCGATTTGATGCAGACCGCTATATGAAATCCCATTACTTTTTCCCCATGACTCCTCTGGCAATTACCATTCGATGCACCTCGCTGGATCCCTCGTAAATTCTCGTCACCCGCGCGTCGCGATAATAACGCTCAACGGCATAGGATTTGGAATACCCGTAGCCACCATGAATCTGCACCGCCATATCCGTCACTTTAGAGCAGGCCTCCGACGCAAAGAGCTTCGCCATGGCGGATTCCTGTGAAAAGCTCTTTCCGGCATCACGAAAAGCGGCAGCCCGATAAATCATCAACCGGGAGGCCTCCACAAGGGTACCCATATCCGCTATCATCATCTGGATGGCCTGATGTTTTACAAGTGGAACCCTGAACTGGCGACGCTGTTGTGCATAAAGAACTCCCTCTTCCATAGCCGCCTGGGCAATCCCGAGGGCCTGCGCCGCAATGCCCATTCGGCCCGTATCCAACGTTGCAAGGCCGATCTTGAGCCCCATGCCTGCCCGGCCCAGCAGATTTTCGCAAGGCAGACGGCAATCATAAAGGCGTATGGAACTGACCGGGTTTGCCCGCATGCCGCACATGTCTTCCAAGTCTCCCACCACGAATCCGGGGGTTCCCCGTTCCGCCACCACCACACTGATCTCCCTGGGATCGTCGTATGGATTGGTTTTAAGAAACAGTAGGCATATGTCCGCCACACCGCCGTTGGTCACAAATACCTTGTTGGCATTGACCACATAGGCGTCACCGTCAGCCACGGCCGTCCCCTCAATACCTGACGCGTCTGATCCTGCGTTGGGTTCCGTCAGGCAAAAAGCACCGATTTTTTGACCGCTTGCCAGGGGCGGCGCCCATTTTGCTATCTGCGCCTGAGACCCGAAAGCCAGAATAGGATACAGGGCCACGCTGTTGTGAACCGTCACACAGAGGCCCAGGCCGCCGCTGGCCCTGCTGATCTCCTCCACAATAATGGCATAACTCACGGAATCGAGACCTCCGCCGCCCAGTTCTACGGGGGCCTGAATGCCGAAATATCCCAGCTTCCCCATTTTTTCCACCACTTCCCAGGGAAACCGCGCTTCGCGATCAATCTCGCCGGCAATGGGCCTGATTTCCCGTTCGCAGAAAGATCGAACAGACCGCCTCACAATCCGATGCTTTTCAGATAAAAAACTGTCCATAAATTCTCTTTATTTCCAAAATCAAAAAAACCGGCACACCTGTTGACGGATCGGTCAAAACAGGGCCGGCTTTTAAAAGGGTCAAGAGTGTTTGGGTGAGCGGGAATTACAATTGCTTCAGCCGGACAAACCTCTTTATTCAGGTATCGCGGCCTTCATTTAATGGTATACACACCCTTGCTGACATTTTTGATTTTATCCTGTTTTCTGAGCCGGTAAAGGATATTATTCAATTTTTTCCGGCCATAGCCCGTCTTCTCACTCAGTTCATCCATTGTAATGGGCTTTGTGGCGCTAAGAATGGTTTCGTGAACCACCTCCGTTGCATTAATGGCCGGTTTTTGCTGAAAATCCACTGCCTCAGCACTTTCTTCGGCCGCCTCTGGCGGGATGTCACTATCGGCAGCGGGCTCAGGGTCGGTTCCAAAGTCCGTGTCTCCCTTAGACGAATCCACATAACTGTCCAGTTTATCCGCGATGGCATGAACGCCCTGGGCCAATGTTCTCAAACCTTCACCAAACGTCTTCATCAGTGTTTCCAGCTCTTTCATTGCCCATATCCTCCTGCAGTATTTCAACATAATCCCTTTCTCGAAGCCCCGGTGATCGCTGAAACCCAATCTCACCTTTCTTTTCCATATTATGTTTTTATACCAGTTAACGCTTTGCTTTTCAATAAAAAAACGGTATTCTTAGAATTCTTTAATTCAAATTGATAAAGGAGCTGTCGAGGAGCAATCGCAATGATGAGCGATCTGGAAATTATTTCGAAAGCCCTCATTTTTGAGGGACTTCCCGCACAATATCTTGAAAAGATTCGTGACGTGGCCATATCCAAGAACTATTTGAAGGGTGAAACCATCTTCATGGAGCAGGATGAAGGGAACGGTTTTTATCTGGTAGCGGAAGGACAGGTAAAAATATTCAAGGTATCAGTATCAGGCAAGGAGCAGATTCTTCATGTCTTCGGCCCCGGAGAACCCTTTGGAGAAGTACCCGTATTTTCCGGCCGGCGATTCCCCGCCAATGCCGAAGCCATTCAAGAATCGCGGCTCCTTTTTTTCCCGAGATCCGCATTTCTTGACCTGATCACGTCCCATCCATCCCTGGCCCTGAACATGCTGGCCGTGTTGTCCATGCGGCTTCGACAGTTTACCCAACAAATTGAAAACCTTTCTTTGAAAGAAGTCCCGGCCCGCCTGGCGGCATATCTCCTCTATCTGTCAACGGAGCAGGGACGTGAGGAATTCGTCGTGCTGGGCATTTCGAAGGGGCAGCTGGCAAGTCTGCTGGGTACGATTCCCGAAACACTTTCTCGAATCCTTGGTCGTATGAGCAAACAGGGTCTCGTCGAGACGGAAGACCGCAAGATCCGGTTACTGAATCGAGAAGCCCTCGAATCCCTTGCCATTGAAGGGAAAAAAATGGATTAGCGTGGAAAAGTTCTTGATATTCAGAACAGGATCGGATATGAAGACAGATTACGATAATGGTTATGAGGGAGGAAACATTCAAATGTCAAAAGTATGCGATATCTGTGGCAAGGGACCGCTCACCGGTTACAACGTCAGCCACGCTCACAATAAAACCAAGAAACGCTGGTATCCCAATCTTCAAAGCGTCAAGTGTGTCAGGGACGGTCAAAACGTCAAAATCAAGGCATGCACCAGCTGCATCAAATCCGGCCTTGTTGAAAAACCCGCTAAGAGAACCTTTCAAGCGTCCTGAAGCCGTTCTACCGCCAGCACATTTCTCACCTTTTTAATGGTGCGGATAATGTCCTGGAGCTGGTCATAATTCTCCACCTCAATGGTAAAAAGAGCGATGCCTTTATTGTCCACCGTGGTTTTCACTTCTGCCTGGACGATATTGGCGTCTTTTTGGCTGAAGACGGTACTGATATCCGCCAGAATCCCTTTTCCCTCCACCGTACTGATCCGCAGCTTGGCCGGGTAGGTACTTTTCTCGGTCGGCTCCCAGGTAACGGCCACCAGACGATCCGGATCCGCTTCTTTAATGTGTCGGCAGTTTGCGTTGTGAATGGCCACACCGCTGCCACGGGTAATAAAGCCTACCACTTTCTCACCCGGCAAGGGCTGACAGCAATTGGCGAAGTGGAGCAACATATCGCTCACACCATCCACCTTGATGCCGACATCCGGTTTGGGCCGGGTAAACCGGCTGACCACCTTGCTGACCAGCCCCTGGTGGGCCTCCTCATTGTCGACCAGTTTTGGTCTGAGACGGCCTACCACCTGATTGGGGGAAATCTTTCCAAAACCGATCTCGGCAATCAGATCTTCCCCCGTTTGAAAGGAGAGTTCCTTCGCCACCGCGGTCACCTGTTCACTCTTGAGCAGATTGGGAACGGTCAGACGCTCATGTTGCAGGGCTTTTTCCAGAATGCTTCTTCCCAGGCTGACACTCTCTTCCTTCCCTTGTGTTTTGATCCATTGTCTGATTTTGGTTTTTGCCTTTGACGTCTTGACAAAATTCAACCAGTCTTTGCTGGGATGCTGTTTCGGTGAGGTAATCACCTCCACGATATTACCATTTTTCAATTCAGCCCGCAGGGGAACCATTCGACCATCGACTTTGGCCCCCGAGCATTTTTCGCCCACTTCCGAATGAATGCTGTAGGCAAAATCGATCATGGTGGCACCCTTGGGAAAGGATTTCACCTCACCGGTAGGCGTGAACACATAGACCTCATCCGGAAAGAGATCCATCTTCACGGTTTCCAGAAATTCCTGGGGATCATCAAGATTCTTCTGCCAGTCCAACAGTTCCTTAAGCCATGTAAACCGTTTTTCGTCGGCTTTCTGAACCGCCCTGCCTTCTTTGTATTTCCAGTGGGCCGCAATACCGCTCTCGGCCACATGATGCATCTCCCAGGTCCTGATCTGGACTTCCATTCTTTCCTTCATGGGACCAAACACCGTTGTGTGCAGGGATTGGTACATGTTGGCTTTGGGAACGGAAATGTAGTCTTTGAAGCGTTTGCTGACGGGCTTCCAGATGGAATGGATGTGCCCGAGCGCTTCGTAACATTCTTTGATGCTGTTGACAATCACCCGGAAAGCCAGGATATCGTACACCTGACTCACCTCCAGATCCTGGGCTATCATCTTTTTATAGATGCTGTAGAAGTGTTTCTGACGCCCCTTGATGGTGACCGAAATATTGACCTTTGCCAGTTCCTCGGTAAGAATATCCTGAACGCGCTTCATGAAATCGCCCATCTCACTCTGACGGCGCGCCGTAAGGCTCTTGATACTGGTATAAATCTCAGGCTCCAGATAGAAAAGGCAGAGGTCTTCCAGGCTCGATTTTATCCAGTGGATACCCATCCTGCCGGCCAGAGGCGCGTAAATATCCAGCGTCTCGGTGGCAATGGCCCGCTGCTTTTCCTCAGATTGAAATCCCAGGGTCCGCATGTTATGGAGCCGGTCGGCCAGTTTGACGAGAATCACCCGAATATCCGTGGACATGGCGAGAATCATCTTGCGAACATTTTCGGCCTGACGATGTTTGGAACTTTTAAAATGAATTTTGCTGATTTTGGTGACGCCGTCCACGATATTGGCGGTCTCTTCCCCAAAAAGTCCGGAAATCTCCTCCAGCTCCGCATGGGTATCCTCAATGACGTCATGAAGGAGTCCGGCAGCGATACAGACGACATCCATTCTCAACTGGGTCAGGATGTAAGCGGCTTCCAGCGGATGGGAGAGGTAAGGCTCTCCCGACAGGCGGATTTGACCCTGGTGCACTTTGGCAGAGTACACATAGGCCTTTTCGATCAGTTCAATATCCGCTTTGGGATGGTAGCTGAGGACCTGCGAGGTAATGTCATTTAAGCGAATCATACAGCTTCTTCACCGTGTCCTGAATGGCGGTTGCGGCTTTGTCCAGCGGTACGGTGAAACTTTCTGCCTCAGGCCGAAGCTTGACTTCCACCTCCCCGTTTTTGAGGCCCCGTGAGCCCACGGTAATGCGCACCGGTATGCCCAGAAGGTCGGCATCGTTGAATTTGACCCCCGCCCTTTCATCCCGGTCGTCCAGAAGCGCATCGATGCCATTTTTCATGAGGCCTTCGTAGATTTTCACGGCGGCTTTCACCACATCGTCATTATGCATCTGCAGGGGCAGAATGGACACCTCAAAGGGGGCCACCGGAATCGGAAAGACAATGCCGTTTTCGTCATGGTTCTGTTCGATGGCAGCCGCCACCGTCCGGCCGATACCGATGCCGTAGCACCCCATGATCATGGGAAGCTCTTTTCCCTGTTCATTGAGGAAGAGGGCTTTCATGGCCTCGCTGTATTTGACCCCCAGTTTAAACACATGTCCTACTTCAATGCCCCTGCCAAAGGACATGGCGCCGCCGCAACGGGGACAGGGGTCCCCTTGTGCGATGGTCCTCAAATCACCGAAAACGGCAACCTTGAAGTCCCTTTCAAGATTTACATTCTTGAGGTGAAGATCTTTTTCGTTGCCCCCCACCACAAAATTGGCCATGGTCTTGACGGCATCATCCGCCAACACCTTGATTTTGAGACCCACCGGACCCGCAAATCCCATGGGGGCACCGGTGGTTTCTTCAACCGTTCGTTCGGAAGCCATTTCAACGGACTGGGCATTCAATGCATTTTTGAGTTTGGCTTCGTTCAATTCATGGTCGCCGCGAACCAGGACCGCCACAGGTTCTTCATCGATCACATAAATGAGGGTTTTCACCAGATTTTGGGACGTAACATTCAAGAAGCGGGTCACCTCGTCGATGGTTCTCTGATCCGGCGTCTCCACTCTCTCCATGTCCATAAATTCACTTGAGTCAGGCGGCGTCACATTCGCGTCCTCTTTTACTTCCGCCCGTTCCAGGTTGGCCGCATAACTGCACGCCGCGCAGTTGACAATCTGGTCTTCACCCGAATCGGCCAATACCATGAATTCGTGTGAGTAGCTTCCGCCGATGGTTCCCGAGTCGGCTTCAACGGCCCTGAATTTCAGGCCGCATCTTTGAAATATTCGTTCATAGGCTTCGTACATGGCCTCGTAGCTGCGGTTGGCCCCCGCCTCATCCACATCAAAGCTGTAAGCGTCCTTCATAATGAATTCCCGGCCGCGCATGATGCCGAAACGGGGACGGATTTCGTCCCTGAACTTGGTCTGAATCTGGTAAAGATTGATGGGCATCTGTTTGTAGGAATGAATTTCTTTTCGCACCAGGTCCGTGATCACCTCTTCGTGGGTGGGCCCCATGCAGGCATCCCTGTCATGACGGTCCTTAAAACGCAGCAGTTCCCGGCCATAATATTCCCACCGGCCGCTCTCCTGCCACAATTCAGCCGGCTGAACCGCTGGCATGAGAACTTCGATGGCACCTGCCCGGTTCATCTCCTCTCGAACGATATTTTCCACTTTCCGGATGGATTTAAGACCGACGGGAAGGTAGGTGTAAATGCCTGAAGTCAGTTTTCGAATCATACCGGCCCGAATCATCAACTGATGGCTGATTATCTCGGCATCGGCCGGCACTTCCTTTTTCGTGGGAATAAAATAGCTGGAATATCGCATAATTTTTTTGGCGTTCTCCTTTGTAAAAATCTTTTCTTTAAAAGAGTTTTCAGGGGGCAGTTGCCAGGGTGCAGAAGGAATCTCGAAGGTTACTTCCTGCCCCCTGACAACTGCACCCCGCACCCTTAAATCTCATTTGGCAATTTCTTTGACCTGAGCAATCAACACCTCCGCCAACTGGTTTTCCGGGACCTTGCGCACCACTTCTCCCTTTCTAAACAAAATCCCCTGCCCCCGTCCACCGGCAATCCCCACATCCGCCTCACGGGCTTCACCCGGCCCATTGACCACGCACCCCATGATGGCCACTTTAGGAGATGCTTTGATGCCGGATACGGCTCTTTCCACTTCATCCACCAGGGAGAAAAGATCTATTTCACATCGGCCGCAGGTAGGACACGATATAATTTCGGGCCCTCGGGATCTCAAACCCAGGCACCTTAAAATCTCATAAGCCACGCGAATTTCTTCTTCGGGATCACGGGTGAGCGACACCCGAAAGGTATCTCCAATCCCTTCCGCCAGTAGAAATCCGATGCCCATGGTACTTTTGACTGTTCCGGAGATCAGTGTGCCGGCCTCTGTCACCCCCAGATGAAGTGGATAGTCGACCCGTTCGCTTAAAAGTTCGTAAGCGGCGATGGTGTTTTTTACGTCGGAAGACTTCAAAGAAATTTTGATTTGGGGAAAATCGAGGTCCTCCAGAATCTTTACATGTTCCATGGCACTTTCAACCATGGCCTCGGGCGTAGGCCCCCCGAACTTCTTAATCACGTCCCGGTGCAATGAACCTGCGTTAACCCCGATTCGTATGGGAGCGTTCACTTCACGGGCAGCAGTTACCACCTTTTTTACAGCTTCCGAACCGCCAATATTGCCGGGATTGATGCGAAGGCCATCGGCGCCGCCTCTCAAAACCCCTAAAGCCAGCCGATAGTCAAAATGAATATCGGCGATGAGCGGGACGCTGACTTTCTTTCGGATCTCCCCAAAAGCCGCAACCGCCGCCTCATCGGGTATGGCCAGGCGCACGATATCGCATCCCGCCTCCGCCAGGCGTTCGATCTGTGCGACCGTTTCGCTCACCTTTCGGGTATCGGTGTTGGTCATGGATTGAACGGCGATGGGCGCACCGCCGCCGATGGGCACATCACCGACATGAACCATTTTCGTGGATCTACGCACTCCTTCCATGGGCATGTATCAGGGTATCTCCTCAATGATTTCCTCTAAATTAAACATCTAGTATCATGGAAACCCCCTGATCCTGTCAAGATGAATGCTTCTAATCCGTAAACAATTCTTTCCGCATTGAAACGGTGATTCCGTCCGTGCGGATTAACCGGTAAACCAAGCCTTCGGTCTTGGGGAGTTCGCAACCGAAGAAATAACGGAAGGTATAAAACTTCCCCTGATAGAACTCTTTTTCCGTTTTAGCCGGTTCTGCGTTCAGCGGTGAAAGGCTTTCCCATTTTTCAAGGGGATTTTCCGGCCCAGAAGGTCGATGCCATGAATTCCGGCGGTCCCTCCATGGATGGGATGAATCCGGCAATCCAGGTAATACTTTTCCAGCGGATAGTCATCGCAGTAACCGGAACCACTCACGAAGTGGGCTCAGCAAAAAAAACATACCATCCACCCCTTGAAATTCATAAGCATATATTAACGATGCTTACCCGACTGATACCCGAAATTTGTGAAGGAAACGCGAGGCATCCTTGACAATATGTGCGTGATGTGAGACGGCAGTTTAGAGTCACCAATTTGAAACGTACATACCGAGGCACGAAGACGGCATGACTCAGACAGACGCAGGTCAATCCAATAAGATCCCCAGAGGCCATGGGGAAAAAGTATTATTGGTGGAAGACGACATCAGTGTCCTGAATCTGACCAAAAGAATGGTTAAAGGATTGCGGTATCGGGTGCTTGCGGCAACCGAACCGGAACAAGTGCTGGAGATGGCCAGGGAACACACCAAAGACACAAAAATTCTCATAACCGATGTGGTGATGCCTCAAATAAGCGGAAGTAAACTGGCCGAAAAACTGATTGAAATCGGCCCCGAAACAGAGACGCTTTTCATGTCAGGCTACACAGCGAACGTCATCGCTCAACATGAAAATCACCAGAAGCCAACTGTTCACCCAGCTGTCGGGCATTTTGACAATCATTACTGAAATGCGCGTCTCGGTAGGCTTTCTTTGCCTCGCCGGTGGCATTGGCTTCGTACAGACTATAATCGTTATATTGCGTGGTATTGTTAGCCAAGACCATCTTGCATGAACCAAATTCCCGCTCCAGAGTCGCTCTCGTGCGGCCAAAGTTTACATCGTACCCCATGGTTTCAAACATTTCGCTTGGGATATTCATGGTATAAATGAGACCCACGGGAATTCGCCGTGGAAAGTGACTGGTGGTGTAATCCGTATAATTGAGATACGGGAAACACAGGCGCTCGATGAGGGCGCGGGTTGCAGCGGATTCACTGCCATAATAGACGGGCGTAGCGATGAGTATGGCATCGATCCCGCGAACTTCTTCCAACACCGGTTTCAGATCATCCTTAACCACACAAACGATGGGTCGCTCCGTGTCCAGACGTTTGCATGAAAAACAACTGATACAGCCGGAAAACTGCATTTTGTACAGATTGAACAGTTCCACCTCGGCACCGTTTTCACGTGCTCCGCTTATGGCGTTGTCAAGCATTGTCGCTGTATTACCTTTGAGACGTGGGCTACCGTTAAATGCTAAAATTTTCATATAACTCTCCTTGTATGGCTGGGGACGCCCTTAATTTATTAACTTAATTATGCATCTTATTGTTGTTCCGGTACATAAGGAAACATGAAAGTTCTTGAAGTTTACAAGTTAAGGGCGTCCCCATGAACATTACTTCAAAAAACAGCAAACGCCAAGCTGCCGCCGATTACAATTTATATTGACAACGGGGCTCGAAAAGTTATGCTTAATGCTTAATTTTATAGAATCAGGAGAACTCATTATGCCCACATCAAAAAAGATTCAAGCCACCATAGAAAAATCATCTTTTATTCGAAAGATGTTCGAGGAAGGTGCCAGACGAAAAGCGCAATACGGTCCGGAAAATGTATCCGATTTCAGTCTCGGAAATCCCAATCTGGAACCTCCTGCCAAATTAAAGGATATCCTAAAGGGTCTGATCGAAGATCCATCTCCCTCCAAGCACGCCTATATGCCCAATGCCGGATTTCCTGAAACGAGAAAAGCCGTGGCCGAGTTCCTGAATTCCTATAATGAAGCGACTTTTTCAGGGGATGACATCGTCATGACCGTGGGGGCCGGAGGCGGCCTTAACGTCGTGTTTAAAACCATACTCGATCCGGGAAGTGAAGTCATTATCCCAACGCCCTATTTTGTCGAATACGACTTTTATCTGGACAACCACCAGGGCCTGGTACGCCGGGTGCCCTCGAAAAAAGATTTTTCTTTTGACCTTGACGCCATGGAACAGGCCATCAGCGAAAAAACCAAGGCCGTGCTGATCAATTCTCCCAACAACCCCACGGGCAAGGTTTACAGCAAAAAAGACATCGACAAACTGGCGGAAGTGCTGACCCATCACAGCCGAAAACAGGGAAGCCCCATTTATCTCATTTCCGATGAACCTTACCGAAAGATTGTTTATGACGGGGTTGAGGTTCCCAGTATCTTCGACGCCTATCCTGAAAGCTTTCTGGTGACCTCATTTTCCAAAGACCTGTCCCTTCCGGGGGAACGCATCGGTTACGCTGCCACCCACCCCGACATGTCGGACAAGGGGACAATCCTGGCAGGCATGATCCTCTGCAACCGCATACTGGGGTACGTAAATGCCCCGGCAATCATGCAGCGGGCCATTGCGGAACTGCTTTATGACAGTGTGGATATCTCGCCCTACAAGAAAAACCGGGACATTCTGTGCGATGCCCTGGGAAGCTTCGGTTATGAGTTCCAAAAACCGGAAGGGGCATTTTATCTCTTTCCCAAGTCTCCCATCCCGGATGATGTGGCTTTTATAGGAGCCCTTCGGGACGAAAATATTCTAACCGTTCCGGGGAGCGGGTTTATGGGCCCCGGGCACTTCCGGATTGCCTACTGCGTTAATGAATCGTCCATTACCCGTTCCCTCCCGGGTTTTGAAAAGACCATTAAGAATATCAAAGGGTAACAGCAAAGGGGAGAAACAGCCATGTATTCAAAAACCATTTCACTCAGGTTTCCCAAAAGCATTGTCGACGAACCCATTGCGGCAACGCTCGTCAAGAAATTCGATCTGTCTTTTAATATTCTCAAAGCGGTCATTTACCCTCGGAAAGAAGGGCTCATGGTGCTGCAACTGAGCGGCCACAAGAAGAATTACACCAAGGGGATTCAGTATCTTAAGGGTCTTGGCATCAAGGTGGAGAGCATCGGCGAGGACATCAAGCGCAATGAGGAAAAGTGTTACCAGTGCGGCGCCTGCACGGCGGTGTGCCCCACCGGTGCCCTCAGCATCAGGAGACCCGAAATGGAGGTTGTTTTTGACCAGGAAAAATGCAGTGCGTGTGAATGGTGCGTGGTCGCATGCCCGGCGCGGGCCATGGAAGTCAAATTCAACAAAACCATCCTCAACTGAATTGCGGAATGCGGCGTGCGGATTGCGAAATGGGGCACCCATCCGGACCCGCGAACAGTTCAAACTCCTTGAAGATTCTCGTGGCACTTAGCGGAGGGGTAGACAGCTCCATGGCAGCCGCCCTTCTGAAGGTGGCCGGTCACCGGGTCCATGGATTGCATTTTGTTCTCCCATCCCCCGCGGACATCTCTCAAAAACGAATCGCGAAAGCCAAGGAAATAGCAGAGTATCTTCAAGTTCCACTCACAATCACTGATTTGAGGCCCATCTTTGAAACAGAACTAATTGCCCCTTTCGTGGATGCCTACCTGGAGGGACTCACTCCCAACCCGTGTGTTCGCTGCAACCCCCTCATCAAATTTGAACAGATGTACCGCCATTTGAAAACCCTTCAATTTGATTTCATGGCAACGGGTCATTATGTCCGTATCAGACGGAAGGGCAGGAACAGTCCCGTTACCCTATGGAGAGGGAAAGACCGCCAGAAAGACCAGTCCTATTTTCTTCACCGTTTGAGCCAGCAACAGCTCGCAAAAACCATTTTTCCCCTGGGACACATGACCAAAGCCCAAATCCGGTCCCAGGCCCGCAAGATGGGCATTCCCAGTAGTGAGGACCCTGAAAGCCAGGAAATCTGCTTCATCCCGAACATGGATTACCGGCATTTCATCGAATCGCGGAAAAAAAACGCTTCTTTTCAAAAAGGCCCCATCATCAACCTGAAGGGGGAAACGGTCGGGGAACATAGCGGCATTCACCGTTTTACGGTGGGTCAGCGGCACGGGCTGGGGATTGCCTCTTCCAGGCCCTACTATGTTAAGGCGCTGAAGCCTGAAGGCAACTGCGTTATCGTGGGACGTCGGGAGGATCTCTTTTCAAGTGGCGTCGCAGCCACTGATTTTCACTGGATTACTCCTTTTGACCCTGACGGTCTCGACTCCCTGAGCGGCCAGGTCCGTTACCGGCACAAACCCGCCGGCGGACGACTGGCAATAGACGCTTCCCGCCGCGTCCGGTTCATTTTCCACCAGCCTCAGACGGCGATCACACCGGGGCAGGCCCTGGTCTGTTACGATGGTGACCGGGTGCTGGGAGGAGGTTGGATCGTTGCGGACATTTAAGGTCATCACCCTCGGCTGCAAGGTGAATCAATATGAATCCGCCTTTATGGAGGAATCTCTTGGCAGGGCGGGTTGGCATCGTGCAACCGATGAATCCGCTGCCGATGTCCTGGTGGTGAATACCTGTGTCGTCACACAAAAAGCAGCGCACCAGTCCCGGCAGGCGATCCGAAAAGCCATTCGGGAAAACCCGGAGGCCAAAGTCGCGGCCGTCGGCTGCTACGCCCAGGCTTTCCCAGAGGAGCTTGAAACCATTCGGGGCATCGCCCTCATCGCCAACAACCGGATCAAGGCTGAAATTCCCCGTCTTCTGACGCAATTGCCCCAGTCTTCTGAAAAAATGGCCTTGTTGCCGCCCTTTGAAACCGAAACCCCTTTTGACGCGCTGAAAATCTGTAACTTCCCCGGACGAACACGGGCGTATCTGAAAATCCAGGACGGCTGCCAATCCTTCTGCACCTACTGCATCGTTCCCTATACCCGGGGGCCTTATCGAAGTCTGGCACCTGAGAAGGTCCTTTGCGCCCTTGAAGGTTTCGCGCAACAGGGTTATCGGGAAGTGGTACTAACCGGTATACACCTGGGAAAATACGGTGTGGACCTGGCCGGAAAGACGGATCTCACAGGGTTGCTTCAAATGGTCGGAAAAAAAGCGATCCCCCTCCGGGTGCGGCT
Organism: Deltaproteobacteria bacterium; assembly: GCA_022340265.1. Lineage (GTDB taxonomy): Bacteria > Desulfobacterota > DSM-4660 > Desulfatiglandales > Desulfatiglandaceae > NaphS2. Next base: position 14,349 of record JAJDOH010000147.1, read on the forward strand.
CAGTTCGATGGAACCCCAGGAACTGCCCACCGAACTCATTGAAATGGCCGCAAGTGAATCATGGCTCTGTCCCCATTTCCATATTCCCCTCCAAAGCGGTGATGATCAAATCCTCAAAAAGATGAACCGCCACTACAACACAAAGGATTTTGCGAAAAAAATCGAAACCATTCATATGGCCATCCCACAGGGCGCCATCGGAGTGGATATCATGGCCGGATTTCCGGGTGAGGACATTGCCGCCCACAAAAACGCCATTTCATTACTGCAAGCGCTTCCTGTTTCATATCTTCACGTGTTTCCTTTTTCACCCAGAAAAGGCACACCGGCCTGGCATTACAAAAACAGCGTGGACATTGAAACCGTTAAGGAACGGGCATCGGAACTGAGAACCCTTGGCCGGGAAAAACGAATGTTGTTTTACAAAAAATGTATGGGACACCATTTTGATGTGCTGGTTGAAGGGACTTACGCACGGAACAAAGAGCTCACGACCGGCGCCGCAGAAAACTACCTCCCTTTCATTTTCCCCAGGGATGATTCGTTAAAGGGCCGTATTGTTCGGATGCGTGCGGTTCGGACCTCCGAAAACAGAGTGCTGGGTGAAAAGCTAAGTGCAGATTAGGTTGACTTCTTAGCTAAAAAAAAATGACCATGGAGAGCAAAAAAGGGTGAGGAAAGTAAGCGGTATCATCCTGCGGATATTATCGCTGTTTGCACATTGACATACTGCGGAAAATTCCATAGAGTCCTGCGCGGTAATAGGAGTTTCATATGGGCAGAAAGATATATACCATTGTACTCATTGTTTCGGTTCTGTTATTCAGCACGCCAATTCTGAAGCTCTCTTTTGGCAATGCCAACCAGCAGGATACGTCCGGTGTAACAATTGCCTCAAATAAAACCATATTCACACCCGACGATACGATGCGCATATCAATCAGCGTCAAGGCTTCACGGATTCAGGTGAGTGTCGTGGACGCGTATGTTGTGGTTCAAGACCCCAACGGTGATTTTTCCATTTTATATGAGAAACCGGAATGGATTGTGGAGGACAAACCCCTTTACGAGGTTGCGTCGATTCCACTGAAAAATAGACAGGTCGGACCCTATTCATGGTACTTTGTCCTCTGTCCTCCCGGTAATGACCCGTTTGATCTAAATGGTTTGGTCGCGGTCGCGAACATTGAGCTCTTTCTTCTTCCGAATGCAGAAAGTTCTCCTGATAAAAAAAATCAAAAACGGCTCCATTTCAGATCTTACCCCACGACACTCATAGCTCACGCGGGGGGGGAGATCGGCGGTAGGGTGGGACAAAATTCTCTCGAAGCTCTAGATCGCAATTACGCGAAAGGGCATCGCTATTTTGAAATCGACTTCTGCTGGACATCCGATGACCGCCTGGTTCTAATTCATGACTGGGAAAGGTCTTTCAGCGAATTGTTCGGCGACGCGAAAGAAAAGCCGTCGCTTGAACGGTTCAAATCCATGAAAATGAAGCACGGTATGACTCAGATGTCCCTTGCTTCTCTTTTTCTCTGGTTATCGAAGCATAATGACGCTCATATTATTACCGATGTGAAGGAGAGGAATCTCTCCGCTCTAAAAATAATTGCCAGGGACTCCGGAAAGTTTCAGAAACATTTTATTCCTCAAATCTATGACCCGTCTGAATTCGAACCCGTCAAATTATTGGGGTTTGAGAAGGTTATTCTTACCCTTTACCGTTCATCTTTGTCGGATTCCGAAGTCTTAAAGTTCGCAGCAAATAGCAATTTGTTCGCCGTAACCATGCCCGTGCGCAGAGCCTTTTCATCTTGCCTGCTCCGTGAACTAAGTCAAAAAGGAATCCCTTTATACGCACATACGGTCAACGAAATCGAAATCTTAAACTACCTTCGCGGAAAGGGAATCCATGGGATTTATACGGACAAGATTTTGCCTGAAGATCTTAATCACTAAAAAGACCGCCCCAATTGAGGCAATGCCGCCGCACAATCCCGAAAAAGATTGATATGCTCAATTTTAGGATTTCTTTCAATAAAGTGGGGCATGTAAGCTATTTCCTGATTATTTCAAGCTTTATTTTTTTTGTAGTGTATCGGGCTTACGGGGTTTGGTCCTTTGTTTTCCGGAACACCGGTCGGAATGAGCCGGTTTTCTTGAACATCGTTAATAATGACGCCATCGTTATCGGCGTCGTGTTCTTACTGCTTTATTTCGGTTTTTTTCATACCTTTGTCAAATCAATAAGATGGGTCGCTTATCTGTTGAAAGCGGTTGTGATTTTCATTACGTTTCTTTACGCTGTCGATGTGTTGTTGCTATTTAACTTTTTCAAACGTCTCGATTACCATGATATTTTGAAATACGGCGCAGAAGTTAAAGCCGGGCTTTCATTCCTTATTCCGATGAAGTCGCTTTTTTTCAATCTTCTTTCCACAGAGGCGATCGGAATCATTCTTGCCAGCATCTTCGCTTTGCTGCTCATCTCTTTTATGATGTTTCAAGTCACTGGACGGCACAAAAAAATATATGGAAGACTACATTTAATCTGTGGGCTTTGTTTTTTGATTTTCAGTTTTGTCCCACTGGACAGGATTTTTCTTCATGGATGGGCCTATCAAAATCTATTTGCCTACAACATGCCCAAAGGGTCGGAAGAAGCATATTCCAGCAATTTTATCGCGGCGCTGAAAGAAAAGCGGGAAAAGAGAAAGGAAATATCTGAAGGGCTGGGCAAACGGATTAACATAATACTGGTGATTGTCGAATCACTTTCATCCTGTCAGAGTCAATTTTTCTCGGGCATCAACAATTACACCCCACACCTCGATGCCATTTCAAAAGAAAATCTGAGCTTCACGAACTTTTTCGCAAATGGCTTCACCACCGAACATGGCTTGATTGCATTGCTTCTTGGAGAAGTGCCCTTACCAATCCCAGGCACCGGGAGGCACCGGGCCTTCGAAGGCTTTTATCAAAAAAAGTCTGTGGCCGATTTCTTGAATCGATTGGGCTACAAAACGTGTTTTCTAACCACTGGTGACTTGGGTTTCACAAACAAAGGAACATGGCTTGAGAGCATAGGTTTTGATGATGTTGAGGGAATTGAAACACCTTTCTATAAGGAATGGCCGAGGTTCGCCTTCAACGCTCCTCCGGATGAAGCCCTATTTGCCTATGCAATAAGAAAGATAGGGAACTTGAACTCGGATCAACAGCCTTATTTTATGGTCCTTGAGACGGTTACAAGCCATTTGCCCTTTCTTGATCCAGAGGGCAAATCCAACACGGAGAAGGCGGTGATCAATTACGTGGACCGACAATTGGGAGTTTTTTACAAAAAGCTAGAAGATTGCGGTTTTTTTAGTAATGGCGTCCTGATCATCACAAGCGATCACCGGATTATGGCGCCAATTTCAAAGGCCGAAATGGATCGTTATGGGGGTTCCGCTTTTGCCAGAATTCCGATGGTGGTAGCATCTGGCGGCAAGAGAAAGGGAAAAATCGATGCATGCTTTCAACAACCGGATTTGTATTCTTCATTGAAATGGTTTGTTTCTGACCAGTATGAAAAGGACCCATGGAACGGCAATTTTTTGCCCCCCGAACCAACGCCTCCTTTCTGTATTTTGAAAA
>JAJDOH010000112.1 GCA_022340265.1 Deltaproteobacteria bacterium
TGCTGACCCTTTTTCTGATGGTTTTCTCCAATTTCTATTTTCAACATAAGCCCTATAACCCCCTCCCTCTTTCGGTCTGTCTGATGCTGGGCGCTTTGGGCATGATATTGAGCAAAGTCATGACCATCGGTGAAGCATACCACGCAGTGGATTGGCGAACCATATTTCTGCTGGGGGGGCTCATCCCGCTGGGCATGGCCGTGACCCAGACCGGAACCGCCCAATGGATTGCCAGGGGGATCGTCATCGGGCTGGGCGATTTCATGTCACCACTAGTGTTGCTGATCATACTAGCCTGCGTGAGCTGCGCCTTTACCATGGTGATCTCCAACGTGGGTGCCTGCGCTCTGCTGGTTCCTCTGGGAGTGTCCATGGCACATCAGATCGGCATGGATGCACGCGTGGCGGTTATCGTTGTGGGAATGGGTGTTTCCAATTCCTTCATTTTGCCCACCCATCAGGTCAATGTCCTCTACATGGGTCCGGGAGGGTACCAAACCAGCGATTACATCAGGATTGGCGGGCTGTTGAGTCTTATCTACATCGTAATTCTGGTGGCAATGACGCGGCTTTTTTATCTTTAAGACGCTTCCGATCACCGTAACCGCAAGTGAGAGGAAGAAGAATTCAATCGTACAGGCTCATGCCGGCAAACCGTGGCGCGTTTTTGGTATGAAATATGCTTTCAATTTCACAGTATCATCCGTAAAGATATGAAGCGTGAACATTTATCAAATTGGGAGGTGCAACATGAATACGGAAAATACCGACGACTATGATGTGGATCCGGTCTGCCGGATGAAAGTTAGCAAGGAAGGTAAAGTGCCACCATTTATGTTTCATTCCCACGCCTACCATTTCTGTGCTGATTCATGCCGAAAAGCGTTCATGGCCGATCCTGAAAAATATCTGAAATCCAAGCCGGCCAAGCTAGAAGGCTGGTGGGGCCGATATTTGGATAGGATTAAGAAAGCAACGGGCGGCAGCCCCCCTCGTGTTGTCAGTGAATCGCACCATTTACTCTTGTGATCTATAGGAATCGGGTAAGATTTACCCGGACAGCACGGTTTGCCCGGGGAAAAATACCCGGTCAAAATGTTTTCTTTTTGGGCCTCACAGGTTAAAATCAATGGCTTCGCCAGCCACTGCCCAGACATGTCCAGCCGAGGTCTCCATTTTTAGATTCTTCAACATCTCTCTTAATCGAATCAAACGGGGTCTATCGAACATTCTGGTTCAAGCATCATCCTTTCAGCAGAAATAAATACAGGATTTAACTTATTGAGGAATAATCGAATTTTGTTTAAACTGTTTGAATCAGACAAAAAAATAATGCGCCCAATAGGAAGAGATCGATAAATCTGACCGGCCTGAAAAGTTGATGGTACCTTTGCACGACCCCATCAAACACCGACAAGGATCGTTATGATTGATCAAGAGATAAAAGCCCAAGGAAACAGTCTATGAAATGGATTATTTCGCTGGTCCTGATCATTTTTTTGGTAACCGTACCGGTCGGAACCGTCTCTCCCGAAGGGACGGACACACGGCTGACCAATCGGGTCACGGTTGAAGATCTGGTCGCCTACGCCTACCAGAACAACCCCCGGATCCGCCAGATGCGTGAAGCGTGGCGGGAAACCATTGAACAGTACCGCATTTCAACGGGCTACCCCGATCCCGAAATGAGATTCACCTATTATCCCGAACCCATCGAGACCCGGCTGGGACCCCAGGACTGGATGGCCAGTCTGAATCAAAGGATTCCTTTTCCCGGAAAACTTTCCCAGGCGGGCAAAGTGGTGGAAGCGGACGCACGGGTGGCGCATATCAAACTGGACAGGACCGTCAAGGACGTCATGGCATCGGTTCGTAGGTCTTTTTACGAACTGCTTTACATCCGCACGGCCAGAAGGGTTGTCGCTGAAAACCGGCGGCTGCTGGAACACCTCCGGAAAGTGGGTGAAACCGCTTATGCCAAGGACCGGGCCTCCCTGATGGACATGGTCAAGGCCCAGTCCCAGCTGGGGCAGATCCGCTATGACGAAATTTTGCTGTCTGAACTGGAACAGACCGAAAAGACAAGGTTGAACGGAATCCTGAACCGGGCGCCCGATGCAAAAATCGGGAAACTTGTGGAGGCACAATTTCAACCGGTTGCGTTCGACCTCAAAGGACTTTACGCTCTTGCCGAGGCCAATCAAGAAGATCTTCGTATCGCCCACGCTCTTGTGGACCGCGCCGATGCCAGGGCCGAACTGGCCCGCTTTGAAAACCTCCCCGATTTCAATGTGGGGGTCTCCTACTCAAACATCGGCCAACCGGACGTCCCCATGCCGCCCGAGGATTCGGGGAGGGATGCGTTCGGCTTCCAGGTGGGGGTGACTATCCCTTTGTGGTTCGATAAAAACAGGGGACGGGTGGCGCGCGCCGAGGCGGGCATTCGAAAAGCCAAAGCGGCGGAAGAAGCCGTTGTCACCGATATCCGGACCCGGGTGCACGAGCTTTTTTTCCGCCTGAACAACGCACGGCGCCTGGTGACCCTCTACCGGGACGATCTCTTGCCCCAAGCCATGAACGCCATGGAGATCGCCGAAACCTGGTACAGGGAAGGGCAGGCTTCTTTTTCTGATTTCGTGGAAACCCAGGCCGTCTATTACAACTTTCAGCTCGCCCTGGCACGGGCCGGCGCCGACTACGGAAAGGTCCTCGCCTCCCTGGAGCAGTTGGTGGGCCAGACCGTCACTCGGAGGTCCGCGGGAAATAAAGAAAGGGTCCAGGAGGAAATGAAATGATCAAACCTTATTCATATTCCTTCTCCTGGGTTCCGTTACTGCTGATCTTCATGGTCGGTTGTTCCGACTATTCCCATTTGAACAGGGATCTTGATCATTACCGGCCACCCGACTATACATTCTTTTCGCCGTCCGAAGGTCCGGAAAAGCCGGAAGGTCCGGCCGTAACCGAGTTCGAACGTGAAAAAAAGCAAATCGACAAAGCAAAAGTCCTTTGGGAGAAGGCGCTTGAGGCTCCGCAAAAGGAGGCATCTTTTTTCACCCCTTCCTCCCAGCTCTTGAAAACCTTAAAACCCGCAGCAAAGGACGGCAAGGCGGCCCTCGAAGCCCTGGCACACCCCTACTCCCTTGGAACGCTCGAAACCCTTGCCCTTATCCGAAATCCCCGCATTCAGGCAGCCCGGGACGATGTTCGGGCCGCCATCGATACCTACAGTCAGGTGATGGCATTAGACGATATTCTTCGGCAATATTCGGCATTCACAGCGGAGATGATGACCGACGTGGGTCCGGTAAAGGGAAAGGAACCCATGCGGACGCTCTTTCCCTTTCCGGGGGTTTTGTCGCTCAAGGGAGAAATCGTCAACCAGTCCGTCCGGGAGGCTTTCGAACAATTGGAAATCACAAAAAAAACGGTGGTGACGGAAGCGAGAAGGGCCTATTGGAACCTTTTGTACCTGGTCAAGGCGGAAGGTATCTCCGGTGAAGTCCTGGAACTCTATCGATATCTGGAACGGGTGGCCGCCAGCCGATACGAAACCGGCGGCACCAACTATCAGGATGTCATCAAGGTCCGCATTCGGCGGGAAATACTGGAAGAAGATCTGAAGACGGTCACCCAAAAGAAGCAAAATGTCAAGTCCCGAATCCTTGCCCTTTTAAACCTTCCGCCGGAAGCCCGATTGAGCCGACCCGAAGATCGCAACCCGCCGGAAGCGGTCCCGCCTTTGGACGGTCTGTATAAGATGGCCCGCCAACGTCGCCAGGAACTGAAGCGCATGCGGGACCGGGTGGGGAAGATGGAACGGCTCATTGAACTGGCCGAAACGAGAATCCTTCCCCAATACACCCTGGGGTTCTCTTTCCATGAAGACATAACGGCCGTCCGGGTCGGCACAAGTACCCGCAAAACCGATTTTCCGGTTTCAACCCGCGGCTCTCGGGGCGCGGGCCTCCCCTTGATGCCTTGGTACGGCATTGGTGATGCGTACATTCGAGAGACGCGGCAGAAATTAAAGGCCCTCAAAAAGGAGCTTACAAATGCGGAGGCCACCACCGATCTCCTGGTGCGGGAGGCGTGGTATCGCCTGGACCTGGCAAAACGAGAGGAAACCCTTTATCGAAATAGCGTTTTAAAGCTCGCAAAAGACGCTCTCGACGTCTCTACCCGAGGCTATGAGGCAGGTAATGTCTCCTTCGCGGATGTGATCGCTTCATACGGTTCATACCTGAATCAGAACCTTTCAGCCCAGCGGAAATTGAGCGACATGGGCGTTGCCCGGGCGGACCTGGAAATGGTGGTGGGCGCCCCCCTCGCCCCGAAAAGGAAGGAGATGAATCCATGAAGGCCGTTGAATCCGGCAGAAAAACCGTTTCATCAACGGTGATCATTATTTCCACCGCAATCCTCACCCTCATTCTCGGAGGCGGCATCGCCTATTTATTAGGCTACTTGAAGGCGCCCATGACCGCACCGGTTGAGCAGGGATCGCATCCATCAGAA
>JAJDOH010000319.1 GCA_022340265.1 Deltaproteobacteria bacterium
TGAGCTTTGCCCGCAAAACCATGACGGCTTTAAAGCCTCTGGAGATTAACACGATTGTAAAGGAATCACTTAAGCTGATGCGGGCTTCCATACCAACAATGGTTGATATTCAGCCGAACATTCCCTCCGAACCGAACATGATCATGGGAGACCCGACCGAGATCCATCAAATTGTTATCAATCTCTGCACCAACGCCGCACATGCCATGAAAGCATCTGGCGGCATACTTGAGGTAGCCATTTCTGAAGTGACGCTGGATAAGAAAACCGCATCTCGTTACGAAGATCTATCGCCAGGGGATTTTGTGAAATTGACCGTCCAAGACAGCGGCGAAGGCATTTCACCTGATATCCTGAAAAAGGTGTTTGAACCCTATTTCACCACAAAAGAGTTTGGTGCTGGAAGCGGCATGGGTCTGGCGGTTGTTTATGGTATTGTCAAGAAATGTAAAGGGGCCATTAAAATAGACAGCACTGTCGGTGAAGGAACCACCGTTACTGTGCTGTTTCCAAAGGCCGAAGAAAAAGCACCGGCCAAAGAGCAGAAAGAAGATGAATTACTTACTGGTAACGAAAGAATCCTTCTGGTGGACGATGACCCATCCATCGTCAACATGATTCGTCAAATGCTGGAACGAGTGGGATATACGGTTACAGAAATGACCGACAGCACTACCACACTGGAGTGTTTCAAATCAGCCCCCGATGACTTCGACCTGGTGATTACCGATATGTCAATGCCCAAAATGTCTGGTGATCAGTTGGCAGCCGAACTGATGAAGATACGGAAGGACATCCCGATACTACTCTGTACCGGACACAGCGATGCCGTTGATGAAAAGAAAGCCAAAAAGATAGGGATCAAGGGGTTCGCTATGAAGCCTTTGGATATGGGCAAGCTGGCAAGCGCCGTTAGGGCAGTGCTAGATGGATGATGAGACAACGTATTTGACGAATTGAATTCGTGGTGATTATCTCAATCTATTACAGGTTTTTCAATGAAAAGGCTCACCACAATATCTTGGGTATCGTCCAAACCGCTTTGTTCCCATACTTTCAAAAGCTATGCCCAGGTAAAACGTGAAGTATTGATCTGGCAGCCTTGCGAAATCTTGATGAATGTGAAACGCTAATTTAATACACGATTTTTTATTCTGTGCTGAAAATATTTCATGAAGGGAGCACATGATGGGTAAGCCAAAACGAATGAGCGTTACACGAAGATTGATATTGAGTTTTTCGGCCTTGATTTCCCTATTCTTCCTTTTTGGTCTGTTTACCCTATACGATATCCATACCCTTACCAGCTTGACCAGCACAATCTATCATCATCCATTGGTCGTATCAAATGCTGCCCTTCAATCGAATACGTCCATTGCGAAAATGCATCGTAACATGAAGGATGTCGTACTTTTCAAGACATTATCAAAAATTCAATCATCCATTGAAGCGGTGAATGAGGAAGAAGAAAAAGTACACGAGCATCTCGATATTGTAAAAAACAGAATATTGGGTGAAGAAGGCAAGGCTCTTGCCATGCAGGCCAGAAAACTCTTCGATGAGTGGCGACCGATTCGAGAAGAAGTCATCCGATTAGTTTTTGAAGATCAAAGAGAAAAAGCGGGGGAAATTACTACAGGAAAAGGCGCCGGCCATGTTGCCCTATTGGAAGAAAAGATGCTTGAGCTGACGAAATATGCGAGAAAAAAAGCCTCTGATTTTATGCATGAAACTGAAAGAGTGCATTCAAGACTGAACGTGGTTACGATCCTTTTTTGGCTTTTAGGTATCCTCACGTCGACCGCGGTGGCCTTTTTCACCATAAAGCAGATTTTATTGGCAGAAAAGCAGCTTCAGGAAAGCGAAACGAAATACAGGAGGCTTTTTGAAACCGCAAATGATGGGATATTGCTTCTCGAAAAACCCGAATTGAAGATTCTTCACGCTAATCCAGCCATCACGGAACTGTTGGGCTATTCAATTGAGGAGTTCGTCGGGGGCAATTTAAAAGATGTCGGTATCCCGGAGGATATTGATACTTCCCAAGAAATATTACAGATATTGAACAGAAATGGCATTTATAATTACAGTGATGCTTTGTTAAAAAAGAAGGACGGGCAAATTGTCGATGCCGATATTCATATGGTCAACAAAGCAAAGTTAGTTCAATGCAATATCCGTGACATCACCGAGCGTAAGCTGACAGAAAAGGCGCTATTAGAGAGTGAGGAGAGGTATCGCCTGCTCACGCAGAAGTCCCTGACCGGCATATACATCCACGTCGGAGGCTTTTTGAAATTCGTGAACAACCGCTTCGCAGAAATGTTGGGATACGCCCCGGAAGAAATGGTTGGCCGCCAGTACTGGGACTTCATCCATCCCGAGGACAGGGAAATGGTCAAGAACATCTCCCTGGCCATGGCCAGAGGGGAGGTAGCACCTCCTGAATACGAATTCCGCCATCAAAACAAGGATGGAGAAACCGTGTGGGTGCATAACTTGGCGACCATCATTCAGTATCAAGGACAGATCGCCAACATGGGCAACCTGACACAAATCAATGACCGCAAACAGGCGGAGGAGGCGCTGCGGGAGAGTGAGGCAAGATACAGAGAAATATTAGAGAATGTATTGGTGGGAGCTTATCAGGTTACCCTTGATGGAAAATTTCTATTTGCCAATCGAAAAATGATACGGATGTTTGGATTTTCTTCTTATGAGGAATTGAAAGCCACAGGCAGTATTGCTGAGCTTTATGCCCGGCCGGAAGAAAGAACTGAAGTTGTTGATGAAATTATCAGTAACGGATTTATAAATGATGAGTTTGAATTTAAACGCAAGAACGGTCAGAGTATTTGGGTTAAATTACATACTCGAAAAGCCACAAATAAAGATGGGGCAATCATTTTAGAAGGCCTAATGGAGGATGTCACGGAAACCAAGAAAATGGCAACCCTGCTCCAACAATCCCAGAAAATGGAAGCGATCGGAACCTTGGCGGGCGGGATTGCCCATGATTTTAACAACATTTTAGCCATTATCCTCGGAAATGCGGAATTGGCCGCTGATGACGTTCCCGATTGGAATCCCGCAAGTGCGTCTTTAAAGGAAATCCATCAGGCTTCCATCAGGGCAAAGGATATGGTCCAGCAATTGCTTGCTTTCAGCCGCAAGACTGATGAGGAGAGCAAGCCCACAAATATAGCCAAAATCATTAAGGAATCCATGAAAATGCTCAGGTCCGTCATCCCCACCAGCGTCGAGTTCAAACAGCACATTTCGGATGATCCCTGTAACGTCATGGGTGATGCCACGCAAATCAATCAGATTGTGATGAATCTGGTGACCAATGCAGCCGATGCCATGTCTGAAGAAGGGGGTTTTCTGGAAGTGACCCTTGAAAATATTCTTCTTCAGGAAGAAAAATCATGCTTTGATTGGGTTCTCTCTCCCGGTCCCTACGTCAGATTGAAAGTGAGGGACACGGGTGAAGGCATTGAACCCAAAATCATGGATCGAATCTTTGAACCCTTTTACACTACCAAAGAGGTCGGCAAGGGTACAGGCATGGGTCTTTCGCTAATTCACGGCATCGTGAAGAGGCATGGTGGCGGTGTAAGGGCTGAGAGTGAGCTTGGAAAGGGAACGCTCTTTGAAATCTATTTCCCTGCATTGGAAAAGACTGTTGAGGAAGAAAAAGCGCCCAACGGAGAAATCAGGGGGGGGTCTGAAAGAATCCTCTTTGTGGATGACGAAGAGTCCATGGTGAACCTGAACCGCCAGCGTTTGGAGCGGTTGGGCTACCAGGTCAAAACTACCACACAACCTTTGGAGGCCCTGGAATGGTTCAAGACCGATCCGGATCAATTCGATGTCATCATAACCGATATGACCATGCCTCGAATGGCCGGAGACAGGCTGGCCGCACAGGTTCTGGAAATTCGGCCACACATGCCGGTGATCATCTGTACCGGCTACAGCGAGAGGATGTCAGAAAAAAAAGCTGAGGCACTCGGTGTACGCAAATACATTGAAAAGCCCATAGAATTGCGGAAACTGGCTTCAGCACTTCGAGAGGTTTTGGATGAGAAATGATCCATAGCATCAGTCCAGTTTTTTTGAAAGTCTGATCTGATCCAACCAATACCTATTCGGCTTTTGAGTAAAAAGCGTGGGTCGATGTTCAAAGTCCACGCTTTTCTAATATTGGGCGG
>JAJDOH010000160.1 GCA_022340265.1 Deltaproteobacteria bacterium
AGCCACAACAATACCGAACGGGCAACACAGGAAGGGGATTTCAAGGATGAGATCGTTGCAATGGAAATCCCCCAGAAAAGAGGAAAACCGCCCATCATTTTTGATAAGGATGAACATTTCCGTCCCGGCATCACCATGGAACAACTGGCAAAACTGCCACCCGCCTTTGTCCCCAAAATCGGAAAAGTCACCGCCGGAAATGCTTCCGGGATCAATGACGGTTCCAGCGCCATGATTATCATGAGCGCCGACAAAGCCAAAGAGCTGGGGCTTGAACCCATGGCCCGGATCAAGGCCATCGGTCGCGGCGCATGCCACCCCTCGGTCATGGGATTGAGCCCCGTACCGGCGGTCAAGGATCTTTTCAAACGGAATCCGGACCTCAAACTGGAAGATTTTGAGTTGATCGAGGTCAACGAAGCCTTTGCAGCGCAATACCTGGGGTGTGAAATGGAACTGGGACTGAACCGTGAGATTACCAATGTAAACGGTTCCGGCATCGGTCTGGGACACCCGGTGGGTTCCACCGGCTGCCGCATCATGGTGACACTCCTTTATGCCATGAAAAAAAGAGGGGAAAACCTGGGGCTCGCCACTCTTTGCGGCGGCGGCGGCGTTTCCATGGCATGTGCCCTGGAGATGTGCTAACCGGATCAAAGACCCCATCACAACATGCAACCATCGGGGCAGGCCCCTGTGCCTGCCCTGATGACGCCCTCCAAAACCCGGCACCGGGCAACCACAGGGGGTGGCCCCTACGGCGACGACAATAAAACCTTTCTCGTTCCCACGCCCTGTGTGGGAAGGGTTGAGGGCATGGTGGAGGCGCCAGGTGGAGACAGCATCCATCTTTCTAACCACCCATGAGGCGATTCAGGCCATTGTCGCAGATTTTCGTCAATATGACCCCCAGATTATCCTCTTCTCAAACATCCTTCCTTTAATGACCGACGGTCGAATTCACCTGAAACGAGAATCGGGAAGAAACGGTGCATGGATCAACCGCCAGGGCAAACCTGCCATGAAATGGCTGAACGGTCCCGAACTGGTTGCGTACATGTGTGATGCCATCACGCAAACCCGGTGGCATCCCCAACTGCTGGCAACGGTCTGCGCCAGGGTGTTTCAGACGCGGGCATCACCTGAGACGGATACGGAAACCGAAAACCTTGGCGTGTGCCTTGAAACCAATATGGAAAATTTCAATTGCCGTCAGTGCGGCTCCTGCTGCCGTTTTCTGGAGTATCGTAACGAAGTAACTCCAGATGACGTGGCCCAATGGAGGGCAGCCGGAAGAAAAGATATTTTGAAATGGGTGGATGAAATCAGACTGAAAAACCACACGTTAAGCTTTCGGACCTGGGTGAACCCCATAACAGGGGAACAGACCCAGGGGTGCCCCTTTCTCAGGGAAGGATCTCAAAGCGGGCGATGGATTTGCCGCATCCATGACGTCAAACCCGCCATCTGCCGGCAATTTCCCCTGAGCCGAAAGCACGCGGTCATGTCCGGCTGCAGGGGGTTCAAAAAGGAGGCTTAAGCTGCCGTCCAGGGCAGGGTTTTGTTTACTTTGCAGATGACCGGACCTTTCCTAAGGGATGCAAAACATGCCATGCATTCCTGACAGGGGATGATCTCTTCGGCTTTACCGGACAGAATCTTGGCGGCCGATTCGGGGTCGGCTATCATCTGGCGGCCAATGGCCACAAGATCCATCAGTGATCCCTCAACCGATTTGGCAGCCATGGTACCGATTCCCAGTTTTCCCACACCGATCACCGGAAGGCCCGTCGCTTCCTTGATCCGGGCTATAAACGGAATGTTTGCGCCGGGGGGCTGGTGTTTTGGAAAGGCAGACGCGGGAAGCAGAAATCTTCCTTCCTCCGTCTCCTGCCAGGATCCCGTACTGACCAGCGAAACATCCAGCGCATCCACACCTGCTTGCGCCAATGCCCGGCTGACCGCAACGGCATCCGCCAGTGTCTGTCCACCTTCCACATGTTCCACAACATTGAAACGAAACAAAATGGGGTAATTCACCCCCAGTCTTTCGCGAACCGCTTTCAGCACTTCCAGTGCCAATGTGGCCCGGCCAAGCGCATCCCCGCCATAGCGGTCGTCCCGCTGATTGGTCAGAGGAGACAAGAACTGACTGATCAGATAGAGATGGGCCCCGTGAATCTCTATCCCGTCAAAACCGGCTTCCCTTGCGCGATTGGCGGCAGCCGCAAAATCGGAAACCAGGGTTTCTATCTGTTCCGGCCTCATGAAAAAAGCCTCTACATCGGGCCTGAAAGAAAACCCGGAGGGTGACGCCCCCTGCATTTCGCCTCCGGACGGAAACCCCCGCGCCCCCGCATGGTTGATCTGCAGTACCGCGGCAGCCCCCGCATTTTTGATGCCGCCGGCAATCCTTGCCATTCCAGGCACCTGTCCATCTTCCCACAGTCCCAGGCTGCCCGGAACAATCCTGCCGTCACTTCGCACCGCAGCGGCCTCTACGATGACGAGTCCCACGTCCCCGGCGCGCTCCTCATAAAATTGAACGACCCCGTCGGTCACCTGGCCTTCAGGGCCGCCACAGTTTGTGGTCAGCGGTGGAAGAACAAGCCGGTTGCGCAGCTTCATTCCGTTGACGGTCACCTCATCATGCAGTGTAGACATTGTGGCTACCTCCTGTTATTCGAGAATTCGAACCAATGAAATTTATATGTTGTGCCAAAGTGATACCCAATTTTCCATTTGATCATGGCTTCCGGCAGGGCGGGCTGTTTCCATCACCAAATTCGTGTCAACATAAACCTCTTCAAGGAATATCTAATATTCCTGATGAGTCTAAAAATTTGTGAATTCGACTCCTGCCCGAATTCGCACATTTTGCAAATGAAATCGTAATCAGAAGCTTTGCCGCAGTATATCTTCTCTATTCTGTTCAGGAAAGCATCTCCATTCCAGACTTCTTCAATCGTGTTTTGGGCCAGATTTCCAACGATTTCCTGTTGCCCCATGTCATTGCAGCAAAGAGTCACGTCGCCGTTAAAACATACGACCATTTCACCCAGGGGCCTTCCTGCCCTGCATCCGACCAGCGCTTTTTTACAGCGTGACTTTATGGAAGGCAATAATCCGCCTCTATTATTGGGCAGGGGCATTCGCAGTGCAATTCCTTTTCGCTGCCAATAGTTGCGAACACGCCTTGCTTCTCCTTTGGGCCATTCATGGGGAATCGCTTGAATTTGAATCCTGTTTTTCGGATACCGGCTGATCAGATAGTCAATATTTTTCAAAGTTACACGAATATCCAACCCCATTACGTGCTGATAAACGTCTGGCGAAATTCCATGGCAACTGATGGTAATGGCGCCGCTAAATCCCGATTCCAAAAGCCGATCCACCATTATATCAGACATTAAGGCTGCATTTGTTTGGATATTGAACCTAAGCCCTGATTTGAGAACATATTTTATGCGTTCTATCACATCTTTGGTAAAGAATAATTCCCCCATATTGCAAAATATGACATTTCCGTTGAATTTATAAATTTTGGATAAATGGCTGAAGTCATCAATAATCTTTACAAAAAGACTTTCATCCATCATTCCCATTTTATTTTTTGATTTAAGATCGTCATAAGGGCAAATTGCGCACTTTGCATTACAAAAAGAATGGATGTCTACGATCATCTGCTTCGGGTATGGCGGCCGATTCAGATCTTCAAGACGCAATGCCATATGCCAGTTCCTCCTTCTATCCGGTTTGCTCGCAAAACTTAAACCGCGATGGGTTGAATGAGCGCTGTTTTGGAGCCTTGACTTCCTTTTCGTCTCAACTTATAAATTCTGTAACACTGCAAGTAAAGAAAGAATTGAGCGATATCGGTGTGCTGCAAACAAAATTTCCACGTTATGAAGCACCGACAAAAAAAACCTGCAATCCGAGGATGAAAAAGATGCCCCCAGAAATCATATCCATCTATGGCAGCCCCCGAAGAAAGGGCAATACGGCCATACTCACACAAGAAGCCGTGCGCGGCGCCCGGGATGCCGGTGCCGGGGTAGAAGAATTTGTGCTGCGGGATTTGAAGATATCACCGTGCCTTGAAATCTACGCATGCAGAAAGAAAGGCGAATGCGCCATCAAAGACGATTTTCAGATGCTGCGCGACAAAATGCTTGCTGCAAAAGGGCTGATTATTTCATCCCCCGTATTCTTTTACTCCGTAAGCGCCCACACCAAAATCCTGATGGACCGTTTTCAGTCCCTCTGGGTCCGAAAATACTGGATCGACCAAATTCCCCATGAAGCGCAGAATTATAATCGCAAAGCGCTTTTTGTGAGCGTAGGCGCCACCCACGGCAAAATGCTGTTCAACGGTGTCCGGCTTTCCATGAAATATTTTCTCGACACCCTGGACGCGGCCCTCTGGCGAACCCTCACCTATCGGGGTATTGATTTAGAAGGAGAAATCAAAACCCATCCGGGATACCTGAAAGAGGCCTATACCGCCGGAAAAGAACTGGCGGAAACGGTTCTTTAAAGGCAACAGGAGCCTGTTCAAACCTATAGCTCGTGCCCATCCATTAATGCCATTGTGGGCGCTGGGAGTTTCCATTTCACTATCCTTTCGATAATTTTTTAATGAACCGCCGCTGGAAACTTTTCCTGTTGACAATGTTAGTCTCAGCGTATATACGTAATTTTGTATATACGCTGAGAGTTCCGCATGCAACAGGTTACCCCTGCCGGGGAATGTTTCAAGCGGAATGCACTGCCTCAAAACAGCAGATATGTTTTGATCAATCAATTTTGTTAAGGAGGTTTGGTGTATCATGGATTTCTACACGTTTGTTGAAGGACCTCTCCTTTGGATTGCTTTTATGGTTTTCATCATCGGCAGTCTCCTGAGGGTCGCGATGTTCCTGGTGTCCTCCACCAAAAAGGACAAAATCATTTATCAGCATTTCAGTTGGAAGTATGTCTTTGCCACCCTCTTCCGCTGGCTGCTGCCAATCAACAAGAGTGTTGCAAAGAACCCCATATACAGCATCCTCGGCTACATATTCCATATCTGTCTTGTGGTCGTCCCCATCTGGCTGGCTGGCCATATTTATCTCTGGGAAGAATCCCGCTTTGAGTGGTCCTGGACGCCGATACCGGACTGGTTGGCGGACTGGATGACCATTATTCTTCTTTTTATCGCGCTTTTCTTCCTGCTCAGGCGCATTTTTTCCGCTGACATACGTCTTCTCTCCGGATTCGCGGATTACCTGCTCCTTGTTGTTACCGCATTGCCCTTTTTGACCGGTTATTTCCTTTCCCACGGAACCCTGGACAGCATCGGTTTCCTGGGAGATAACATGACGCTCATTCATATGCTTTCAGGCGAACTTATGCTTATTTTGATTCCTTTTACCAAGCTTTCGCATTTCGTCCTTTTCTTCATTTCCAGAGGCGCAACCGGCATCGAATTTGGTCGCAGAGGATATTCCATCTAACCCAACAGGACTATTTCAATTATTGGAGAGTTGAATTATGAGTGAAGAGATAAACCCCCATGAGATCGTAAATTTCTTGAAACCAAGGCTCAATGCCCGTTTCAGGACATGGCTGAACATCTGCGCCCGATGCGGACTTTGTGCGGATACCTGCCACTATTACCGGGCCCATGGAAACGATCCCAAGATGATCCCGGCCTACAAAGTGAGGTTTTTGAGAGAACTGCTCAGGAAAAAAGGGAGAGTGGACCGAGACTATCTGCAAAAAGTCTACGATACCATTTACCATGAATGCAATATGTGCCGCCGCTGCACGCTTTTTTGCCCTTTCGGTATTGACATTGCACTCATGATATCCCTTCTCAGGGCCATGCTCTTTCACCTGGGGATTGCCCCTGAGGGTCTGGTAAAGGCCATTGACAATTACAAGAAATTCGGCAACCAGATGGCCGTTACCGATGAGGACTGGGTGGATACCGTCGAATGGGTCGAAGAGGAAATGGCGGAGGAAGTGGTGGGATTGAAAGTCCCCATCGACAAAAAAGGGGCAAAAATCCTGTACACGGTCAATGCCCGGGAACCCATGTTTTATCCTCAGGACATGATGGAAGTGGCCAAAATCTTTCATGTGGCCGGTGAAGATTACACCTATAGCAGCAAACCCGGCTGGGATGACACCAATCTCGCCATGTTTTGCGGCGATGTGAGCACATCAAAACTGATCGTTGAAAATACTTTCAAACGGGCTGAAGAACTGGGGGTGCAACAAGTCGCCGTCACTGAATGAGGCCACGCCTACCGAGCGCTTCGGTACGAAGCGCCCACCTGGTTGGGTTTTACCCCCAAACAAGAAGTCATCCATTCGGTAGAATTATTTCACGACTACATTCGGGATGGCCGCATCAAGCTGAGAGATAAGATAAAAGAACCCACCACCGTACAGGATCCCTGCAATGTCATCCGCAGCGGTGGACTGGCGAAAAAGAACCAGCAACTGGCGGCCTATCTTTCGGAGGACTTTCGCCCCATGAAACATCAGGGGAATTACAACTATTGCTGTGGCGGCGGTGGCGGGGCCATGCCAATGGGCGGCGAAATGAAAAAGGATCGCCTCAAATGCGGTGGTGTGAAGGCCCAGCAGATCCGTGAAACGGGCGCCAAAATCGTCTTCGTTCCGTGCCATAACTGTATCGACCAGATTCGGGACCTTTCGAAGGAGTATGATCTGGGCATTAAGGCAATCCATTTCAAGGAAGCGATCAGTGAGCATATGATAATTCCCGACGAGATGGTGCCGAAAGATAATGATGAGGAATAGGTATATCCGGCGGTGACTGACAGAATCGTGAAATGAAAAAACGCCATCGATTTCAAGACCTTCACTTGAGCCTCAGTTTCCGGCTGATTTTCTGGGTGGGCCTGATTCTGGCGGTGAGTATTACTGCGTGGGCTTATTATAACATCGGCCATCAGAAGGAAAGAGCCGTTGAGAACATTGTGGAAGTGGCGGACCGACTGGGAAATACCATCCGATTGGGTGTTCATTATGCCATGATGCTGAATTCACGGGATGACATCACCCAGACCATCAAAAATTTCGGGAAACAGGAAGGTATAAAAAGCATCCGCATCTTCAACAAGGCCGGTGAAACCAGTTATTCAAGCAACGCCGGCAAGGCGGAACCGATGATGAATATGAAGGAGGGGGCTTGTCTCATATGTCACAACACGAATCCTCCTTTGGTCAAAGTAAGTCTGGCAGGCAGAACGCGCATATTTGAGGGACCCCAAGGAGAGCGATTCCTGGGGATCATCAGTCCCATTTACAATCAACCCGGTTGCGCCAGTGCCGCCTGTCATTTTCATCCCAAAAAAACAAAGGTTCTGGGCGCACTGGATGTAGTCGTTTCCCTGAAAGATACGGACAGAGAAATTTTTGCCTATGAGAGAGGAATCATTCTCATGGCTGTTTTCATCTTTCTGTTGACATCCGGCTTCATGGCCTTTTTTCTTTTAAGATTCGTAAACCGCCCCATTCAAAAACTGATTGAAGGAACGCGGCACATCGGTCGAGGAGAATATGGTTACCAGGTCGATCTTAAAAGGAAAGATGATATCGGACAGTTGTCGGATGCCATCAATCACATGGGCAAAAAGATCGGGGAAAAACAGGACGAACTGAACAAACAGAAAGGAGAATATCAGAAACTTTTCGAGTCAGCCCCCTGCTATATTACGGTTCAGGATCGGGATTTCAAACTGCTGAGATACAATCGAGAATTTGCGGAACAGTTTGATGCCCATTCGGGGGATTACTGTTATCAGGTTTATAAAGGGCGCTCGGAAAGATGTGATGTCTGTCCCGTCCAGGACACTTTTGATGACGGTCAACCCCATCACAGCGAGGAAGAAGGCATCAACCGGGATGGAACCAAATCCTGCTGGATGGTGCGAACTTCTCCTGTAAAGAACAAAGCGGGTGAGGTTGTCGCCGCCATGGAGATGTCCTTGGATGTAACGGCCATGAAACATCTCGAATCGGAGGTAAAGAAATCCGAGGAGAAATACAAGATCATATTCTCCACCATACCGAACCCCGTATTCGTGCTGGATCAAACGAACCTAGACATCCTGGACTGCAATGACAACGTCACCTCGGTTTATGGGTACCAAAAAGAAGAAGTGCTGAACACCTCCTTTCTCAACTTTTTCGGACCCTGGGAGCGCCGACAGTATGAATCTCGAATGAAAGCGTCCACAGCCATCGATAGCGTGAAACACTATGCAAAAGACGGGCGCGCCATCTATGTGAACATTCGGGTGTCATCCACCGAGTTTTCGGGCGAAGCGGTTTTTCTGGTCACCATCAGCGATATTACCGAGCGGCTGCTGGCGGAACAACAGCTCATTCAGGCAAGCAAAATGGCAACCTTGGGTGAGATGTCCACGGGCGTTGCCCACGAATTGAATCAGCCGCTCTCCGTCATCAAGACAGCAGGGAGTTTTCTGCACAAAAAGGCGCTGAAGGGCCGGAAAATTGATGACGACACCATGAAGACACTGACCGGCGAAATCAATTCCCAGGTGGATCGCGCCTCAAAAATCATCAACCACATGCGGGAATTCGGTCGAAAATCGGATGTGGTTAAAGAAGAAGTTCAGCTAAACGATGCCCTCAAGCGGGCACTTGAGATTTTCCGCCAGCAGTTGAAGCTGAGAGAAATCAAGGTGGTCCTGGATCTACAGCCGCAGCTGCCGTCGGTCATGGCCGATTCCAACCGGCTGGAACAGGTCTTTATAAACCTGCTGATCAACGCTCGCGATGCCATTGAAGCGAAATGGTGGGGAAATGTTGATCCCAAAGATAAGGCCAAAGAGATAACCTTAAAAACGCGAAAAAAGAATGGAAAGGCCATTGTCGAGATAGCGGATACGGGCACCGGGATTCCCAAAGCCATTATTGACAAAATCTTTGAGCCTTTCTTCACCACCAAACAGGTGGGAAAAGGGACAGGCCTGGGGCTTTCCATCAGCTATGGCATTGTTCGGGATTATGACGGGACCATCAGCGTTAAGAGCGAAGAAGATAAGGGGTCCACTTTCACTATCCAGTTTCCTCTTTCAGGATCGGCGCGATGACTGAGAAAATTCTTCTCGTAGATGATGAGAAAGGGATTCGAACGGTACTGGGCATTACGCTGGCCGACTACGGATACGAAGTCCTGACGGCCTCAAGCGGCGGAGAGGCCCTCACTACTTTTAGAAACCAAAAACCGGCCATCGTTTTGACGGATATCAAGATGCCAGGAATGGACGGCATACAGGTACTCAGGAAGATCAAAGAGGAAAGCCCGGACACGCAAGTCATCATGATCACAGGACACGGAGACTTGGAGCTGGCCATTCAGAGTCTGAAATGTGACGCAACCGACTTTATCACCAAGCCCATCAATGACGATGCGCTGGAAATCGCCCTGAAACGCGCCAACGAAAAGATTTTCTTCAAAGGGAAAATGAAAGAATACACGGAAAATCTGGAACGGCTCGTGGCGGAAAAAACCAAAGAGTTGCTTGCTACGGAACGGCTGGCGACCGTCGGCCAGACCGTCGCGGGTCTTGCCCACGCCATCAAGAATGTGGTCAGCGGCCTCAAGGGCGGTGCATTTGTTCTGGAGAAGGGAATCCAGCTGGACAATCAGAAATATCTCATGGAAGGTTGGGAAATGATCAAAGGGAACCTGGGCAAAATAGGGAACATGACCCTGGATCTGCTCAATTACAGCAAGGAGCGTGTTCCCGAATACCAGCGATGTGATCTCAACCAGCCGGCCCGGGAGGTTTTTGATCTCATGGTTCGGGAGGCCCGGCGACGCGGCGTGACACTGGGAAAAAACCTGGATGAACAATTGTCCGAAGGGTGGCTGGATCCCGATGGCATTCACCGCTGCATTCTGAATCTGGTGTCCAATGCCATTGACGCCTGCACGGATATTTCCTGTGTTCACGGCAAAGGGGAAGTGACCATCAAAACGCGTAAGGCCGACGGCTGGGCCGTGGTGTATGAGGTTGTGGACAATGGCTGCGGCATGGACACGGAAACCCGGTCAAAAATATTCGAACAGTTTTTCAGTACCAAAGGATCCCGTGGAACCGGCCTGGGTTTAATGATCACCAAAAAGATCATCGCTGAGCACGGCGGCAAAATATCATGCGAATCCCAAAAAGGAAAAGGAACACGGTTTATTTTTCGGTTGCCTGAAAAGGAGAACCCGTCTGATACGGAAATTTGCTGATTTCCCTGTATTTTTTAGATGTAAACCCAATCAGGAAGGAGCACTCTAAATGGTAGACTACAAAAACATTCTGTTTTGTACGGATCTTTCAGAGGATGCAAATATCGCCTTTTTACACGCCCTTGATCTGGCAAAAAAGCATCAGGCAAAACTGCATATTTTACACATCCCCCATTCATCCTATTCCTATTGCCGACATGTGGTGGATGAATATGTACCCGAGGGCGTACAAGGAGGGGAAGCTTTTTTTGACGGCAAAATAGCTGAAAAGGCCACAGAGGCCCTTAAGAAACAATACGCGGAAAAGCTGGGAGATTTCAAACAGTACGAGTTTATTGTGAAAAGCGGATCACCTGATGTTGAAATCATCCGCTATGCCAGAAAGAATAATATTGACGTCATTGTCATGGGTGCCCTCGGAAAATCAGAAGCGGAAAGGCTGGAACATGGAAGCACTGTCGGCAGCGTCAGCAAGTACGCCCACTGCCATGTGATCGCCATCAGAAATCCGGCAAAACAGTTTACGTTGCCGGGAAACATGTATTAACCGGCCCTCTAAGCTGAAATCCGAAACCGGCCCGTAGTGGGACCCCATTGATGAAGGAGCTTTGAAATGGCAAAAAAAATCCTGATCGTAGACGATGAGTTGGATGTGAGAACCTTTTTGAGCACGCTTTTGGAAACCAGCGGATTCAAGCCCATTACCGCCGCGGACGGAATAGAAGGGATGGAAGTCGCCCGCAAGAAGAAGCCCGCCGTTGTGATACTGGACGTGATGATGCCCAATGAAAGCGGCATCGGCATGTATCGTGAACTTAAAACTGATCCCGAATTGAAAGATATTCCCGTTATCATGGTTTCCGCGCTCTCCAGAAAAACCTTTTTCCATTCCCAAAAAGTCCTGGACGAATACAAGGGGGAGAAAATTGGGGAACCCGCGGCATACATCGAAAAACCGCCCGAGCCGGACGAAATTCTGGAAGCCATTGAAAATTGCCTTAAATAGGCCATAACAAATGTTTCATCGATCGCCCCTTGCAAGGGAGTTTGAGGGCCAAGTTGCACCGTAAAAAGAAAAACCTGACCGCCGAAGAGAACGCTTCGGGATATTTCATCAGCACCGTATCCAGGGAGGTGAACCTCTCCCAGAAGACCATACGTGAGT
>JAJDOH010000171.1 GCA_022340265.1 Deltaproteobacteria bacterium
AGCTGAAAGTCACATTTAATGATCCGATATTGAAACGAAAAGTATCGGTTTATGCGGACTGTCTTTGCCTGAGTACAGGGTTCATTGCCGATGAAGAATCGACGGAAGACCTGGGAAGAATATTTCACATTCCCAAAACCAACGACAACTATTTTCTCGAGGATCATGTCAAACTCAGACCCGTAGACTTGTCGATCCCGGGATTTTTTGTGGCCGGCACAGCCCATGCGCCCAAGACCATCCGAGAGAGTATTGCCCAGGCCCTGGCTGCGGCAGGCAGGGCTCAGGGTCTGTTGGCCAAAGAGACACTTAATCTTGGTGCTGTTGTGGCACGTGTGGAAAAAGAGAAGTGTGCGGCCTGCCTGATCTGCGTTCGGGCCTGTCCCTTCAACGTGCCATTTATTAATGCAGACGGATATTCTCAAATCGATCCGGCCCAGTGTCATGGATGCGGCATCTGTGCTGCTGAATGCCCTGCAAAAGCCATTCAGCTTATGCAATATGAAGACGATCAGATCATGGCCAAACTGACCGGACTTCTGGAAAGGGTGAACTAATGGAAAATTTTGAACCGGTTATCGTGGCTTTTTGCTGTCATTATTGTGCATATACGGCAGCGGATATGGCAGGGAGTAAACGACTTTGCTATCCCCCGAATGTCAAAATTGTAAGAGTGCCGTGTTCGGGCAAAGTCGATGCCATTCACATTATGAAAGCCCTTGAAAAAGGGGCTGACGGTGTCTATGTCGCAGGTTGTCTGGAGGGAGACTGCCATTTTAAAAGCGGCAACATCGATGCCGCAAAACGGGTGGTTTATATCAAAAAGTTACTTGATGAGATCGGCATCGGCGGGGAACGGGTGGAAATGATATTAATGTCAGCCGGCATGGGGGAACGTTTTGCACAGACTGCCACCGATATGACGGAAAAAATTCGCAAACTGGGACCCAACCCGGCAAAATCCATCTCCAAGGATATGGCATCTAACGGTATATAATTATTATTTCTTATCTAAAAGGAGAGTGAACGACAATGATCACTGCTGAACGTAAACCAATGGAAGAACTCATTGAATGCCTGCGACCGTATCACCGCATTCTTCTTGTGGGATGTAACGAGTGTGTAACGGTTTGTGCGGCGGGAGGGAGAAAGGAGGTTGGAATTTTATCTAGCGCTCTCCAGATGGCATTTATGAAAGAAGGAAAGACGCTGGAAGTTAAAGAAATGACCCTCGAAAGGCAATGCGATCCTGAATATGTAGAAGAGCTTGTTACACACATTGATCAAGCGGAAGCGGTCATGTCCATGGCTTGCGGCTGCGGGGTTCAGGAAATTGCCAGGCGGTTTAAAACAAAACCGGTTTTTCCGGCGGTAAACACAACGTTCATGGGCGCTTCGGAACGACCGGGAGTCTGGGCTGAAAGATGCCAGGGATGTGGAGAATGCGTTTTGGGATTGACCGGAGGGATCTGCCCTATTTCACGATGCTCCAAGCAATTGTTGAACGGCCCTTGCGGTGGATCCACAAACGGCAAGTGTGAGGTGGATTCGGATATGGATTGCGCCTGGCAGCTCATCTGGGATCGCTTGAAGGCGCTGGGGATAGAAGATCGATACGAAGAAAATATAGCGGCAAAAGACTGGAGAACAGGTCGCGGTGGCGGACCCCGTAAAATAATAAGAGAGGATTTGGTTAAATGAAGACCGATAGTATACTGGAAAAAGTTTTTGCTTCAGGTGAGCTGGCAGTGACCTCCGAATGTGGACCTCCACGGGGCGCCGTGCCTGAAAAGGTCATCGAAAAAGCAAAGATGCTTAAAGGATATGTGGATGCAGTCAACGTTACGGACAACCAGACAGCCATGGTCCGGATGTCCAGTTTTGCCGCTTGTGTATTTATTAGACAATTGGGGATGAATCCTATCCTTCAAATGGTGACCAGAGACCGTAACCGGCTGGCCATGCAGTCGGATATCCTGGGAGCCTATTCACACGGCATCGATAACATACTTTGTTTATCCGGTGATCACCCCCACTTTGGCGATCACCCCATGGCTGCCAATGTGCATGACATTGATTCAGTTCAGTTCGTTCAGATGGTCAGAGATATGCGTGATAAGGGAAAATTCCAGGGCGGAGACGACATTTTAAATCCACCCCAAATGTATATCGGTGCGGCAGCCAACCCGTTTGCCGATCCTTTTGAGCTTCGGGTGGCTCGTCTGGCCAAAAAGATTAAGGCAGGGACCGATTTTATTCAAACCCAATGTGTTTACAACCTGGATAAGTTTGAGAAATGGATGGAAGGTGTCTGTGACAGAGGTCTCCACGAAAAGGTCAATATTATGGCCGGAATTACGCCCATGAAAACCGTAGGAATGGCCAAATACATGAAAAACAGAGTGCCTGGAATGGATGTGCCGGATGAACTAATCAAACGTATGGCCGGTGTTCCCAAAGAAAAACAGCCCGAAGAAGGAATCAAAATCAGTGTGGAAGCCATTGAGCGCCTAAAGGCTGTGGAAGGCGTAAAAGGATTCCATATTATGGCCATCGAGTGGGAAGAGAAGGTGCCGGAGATTGTCGAAAAGGCAGGACTTCTCCCGAGGCCCAAATTTGATCTTTAGTTCAATTGTTCATTAAAATATAAAAGGAGGAAAATCAATGAGTGGTAAGCAACATATCTTAGTCGTAGATGATGACCCCGATCTGGTTGAATCGGTTACCATGAAGCTGGAAAGCAATAATTTTCGGGTAACCAAAGCGTATGATGGGGTTGAAGCCTGGGAAAGGATTAAAGAAGATCGGCCGGACCTGATTATTCTGGATGTCATGATGCCGAGAAAAGATGGGTATGCAGTGTGTGCCGAGATTAAAAAGGATGATCAATACAAAGATATCACCGTGGTTCTTCTTACCGCGGTGGGTGATGCCGTAACAACGACTAAATATACCCATTTTGGCGGCAAAACAACACTGGCTGAAGATTTTATTTCAAAACCCATCGATTTGGATAAACTGATGGACATTGTAAAAGAAAATCTCGAATAATTCTAACTGGACTTGCAAAACGCCTGATATCCTTATCGAGATTTTAAGGGTATACGAATGTTCACCGGATCAATGGACAATACCGAGTATGAGAATCATGGAGCAATGGAGTGTTGAAACGATAAGCTTGTTTTAATGCAAATTAATTTCAATACCCCAACACTCCAAAATCAGAACAAGCCGCTTCGTATGGATTTGGCATCAGGATTTAAATTGTGAGATCCATAATTCCTGCATAAATTTCTTATGAATAATACCCGGGAAAGCATCGACAAAAAAATACGGATTAATG
>JAJDOH010000174.1 GCA_022340265.1 Deltaproteobacteria bacterium
AGCCACAAAGATCGGAAAAATCTGCATTGTCAATTGTGCGGATTTGTATGTAAATGAAGAGAAAAAGGAATGTACTATCGGCGGCAGCCATTTCAAAGTGGGTGATGATATTTCCATCGATGGCCATCGCGGAAACATCTATCGCGGTAGTTACCCTGTTAAGACGACGGAAATTGCTCTTGACACACGGAATAAATATTCAGCTGAAGCATGCGAAGGAGGTTTATAATGTCTGAAAATCAGAATCTTCTGGGTATTAACGGCCTGGGTCGAATTGCAAAGTTAACGTTATGGGAGCAGATCCGGTTACGGCATTTCCATGGGTTTGTGGTGAACATCGGGCGGGAAGTGGGAACCGGGCTTGAGGCGGTTGCCCACACCATTGCAAGGGATTCCACCTATGGGAGCCTTCAGAAATTTCTGTACGGCTACCGGGAAAACGATTTTAACATCAAAATTCTGGACCAGGAAAAGGGATTGCTTGAAATAGACGGTATGCCGGTTACCATTTTGAGGTCAGCCCGGAACCCAGAGAATATCAAGTGGCGACAGTACGGTGTCCGGCTGGTGGTGGACTGCACCGGTGCTCACAAGGACCCGACCGTCCCCTCGGGAATGGATAAACCGAGTATCAGGGGCCATCTGGCCGCCGGTGCTGAAAAAGTGATCATCAGCGCTCCCACCAAAATTGCCGACAAAGCGGCAAAAATGCCTGATGATTTCGGTATGTTCATATACGGTATCAATCACCTCGATTTTGATCCGGCCAGACACAACGTGATTTCCGCAGCAAGCTGTACAACCACGGGGTTGAGCCACATGATAAAACCCCTTCTTGAAAACCGTGAAACCAACAAGATCCTGACGGCTTCCATGTCCACCATTCATGCGGCAACCGGCAGCCAGAGCATCCTCGATTCCTCTCCAAAAAAAGGTGCCGAGGATTTAAGAAAAAACCGCTCCATTTTCAACAATATCATTCTCACATCCACCGGGGCGGCAAAGGCTTTGGAGCAGGTGTTGCCCGAAATCCAGAAGTTCGGTTTTATGGCGGATTCCGTGCGGATCCCCACCAATACGGCGTCTTTGATCGTCTTAAATGTCACCTTCTCATCCCATATGAGCGATTCGGGCGGCCCGGTGGTGAATCGCCAATTCTTGAACAACATTTATAAAGAGGCGGCGGCCGGTTCTCAGAAGGGATTGCTCGTTTTCAGCGAAAGACAGAATGTTTCAGCGGATATTATCGGTTTTCAGGCGTCCGTGGTCCTGGAAGGCCATGACACGCACACACGGACGGGATTCCTGGATATCCCATCGGAGATGCTGACTCAGTGCGGATTGAAGGAGGCCTATGACGTGAGACTGCCCGTGACCCACGCCAAGATTTTCGGCTGGTACGACAATGAATACGGTAGCTATGTGTACAGCCTGGCGAAATTAACGGTTTATATTGACAAGCACATGTAGCAACAACGAATGCCCAATCAAGTATGAGGGAACAAGAGAGCATGGCTGAATCAAATCCCGGCAAGAATCGCATCAAGAGTCTGGAACATCACTTGGAAGAAGAGAATCCCGTACTGGTGGACGTGGTCAGGAGTTTCAGAGAGCTTGATCTGGCGAGCCGGCAAATGGGCTTTTTTTCCAAAGAACAAAGTCATGCCTTCAGTGTGCCCTGGTGGCCGCTTATTTCAGTCCTTGGGGTTTATTCATCGGGGAAATCCACTTTTATCAATCACTATCTGGACTACCGATTGCAAAATACGGGTAATCAGGCGGTGGATAATAAATTCACCGTGATTTGCTACAGCGGAGAAGATCGGGTGAGACAATTGCCGGGCCTGGCCCTGGATGCGGATCCGCGGTTTCCCCTGTACAAAATTGCCGAAGCAATCAATGCGGCGACTCCCGGGGAGGGCCGCCGGATAGATGCCTATCTGCAGCTCAAAACATGTCCCAGTGAAAAACTGCGGGGAAAGATTATTATCGATTCTCCCGGATTTGATGCAGACGCGCAGCGGACGGCGACACTCAGGATTACCAACCATATTATCAATTTGTCGGATCTGGTGCTGGTCTTTTTTGACGCCCGTCATCCGGAATCCGGCTCCATGAACGATACCCTTGAAACCCTGGTGAAGGGGACCATCCACAGAAATGATTCCAACAAGTTCCTCTATATCCTCAACCAGATCGATATGACGGCCCGTGAGGACAATCCGGAACAGGTTTTTGCCGCCTGGCAACGGGCTTTGGCGCAGAAAGGAATGACGGCGGGCCGGTGTTTCACCATTTATGATACGGAAGTAGGCATGCCCATTGAGGACGAGGGGTTGCGGGAGCGATTCCTGCGCAAACGGAATGCGGATGTGGCCAGGATTCAGGAGCGGATCGAGGAGGTCCGCGTGGCAAGGGCGTACAGGATTGTGGGTATGTTGGGGCAAAAGGCGGTGGAACTGGAAACGGAAGTCCTGCCCCGCATCGAGGCATTCCTGAAACGATGGCGCCGATGGGTATGCTGGCTCAACTTAACGGTTTTTGGTTTGTTGGCGGCCTGTTTCCTGGGGGTCACCCTTTGGGCAGGCTATTGGAAGGGCTTTTCCCTGCAACTGCCTTACATGGAAAGGGTAATGGGCAACCCCTGGGGGAAATGGACCCTGGTGGCTCTTTTGGCGGCGCTGGTGGTTTATATCCATTTGCGTGTTCGAAAATTTGCCGCCAACCAGGTGATGCGAAGCGTACTGGCCGGGATCGATGTAAAGGAGGGACACGAAAACTATCGTCGCGCCTTTATGAAAAACAGCCGCTGGTGGCGCAGTATTTTCAGGCACAAGCCTGCCGGCTGGGGTCGACGGAACAAGGCCCGTCTGGCCAGATTGGCATCCGATGCCAACGGCTATGTCCAGAAGCTCAATGATGTGTATGCCAATCCCGCCGGAAAGCCAACAGCGGATATTGTTCCCGGTGATACAGCCGCCGAGAATGGAGAGGTCTTTCCCGACGCGCTAAACGGGCCGGAAAATGCCTGTCCTTAAGTTTTGATGCTGTTGCTGCAACTGGCAGTCGGTGGTTTCGCTTGACGGTGGTACTGGAAAAAAGGGGAGCGTTTTCAAAAAGTCTCTAATCGGGCAGGCTGGGGAAGCGACTGTTGTGGCTGTCGGGGGTTGCATACGCGTTGGGTACGGCAAATTCAGATTGCGTAGCGGTTGATGGTGCTTCTTCCTTTTTTAGATCAGCAATCAGTTTTTCCAGTTGCTGATCATCTTCCCGCATGCTTTCCAGAACTTCTTGTACATCCAAAATCTTTACCATTACATCTGCCTTTCTTCATGATACTTTTAAATTGCAATATGCAAGAATCGTGCGAAAAGCATAGAATGTTTCCGGCTATTATGTATATATATAAATATCCAATAGATAAGAGGCCCCAGGTTTCTTGAACGCGGTTATAACAGTAGTGAATTTTTTTTCATGTGGGCAAATTTTGA
The DNA here is from genome assembly GCA_022340265.1 of Deltaproteobacteria bacterium. Classification (GTDB taxonomy): domain Bacteria; phylum Desulfobacterota; class DSM-4660; order Desulfatiglandales; family Desulfatiglandaceae; genus NaphS2. The sequence goes on from JAJDOH010000174.1 coordinate 3,492, forward strand.
CACAAGTGTCGTTTTTTTGCGTCGTGTGCCTTTCAAGAAACCAGGTCTTTGGCGTTTTTTAAAGTTTTGTGTTTCCCGTCATCCGGCGCTGTTGTCATGAACAATTAGTTCTTTACGGTTTAAAGCTCAATTGAATATAATGTGAACATGGAAAATGAAAATAATACAATCTACCTGCTGGATGGGAGCTCCTACATTCACAGGGCTTATCACGCTATCAGAAACCTGCAGAATGCAAACGGTTTTCCCACCAACGCCATTTTCGGGTTTACGCAGATGGTCCTCAAGCTGCTTTCGGAGAAAAAGCCCGATTACCTGGCCGTTGTTTTTGACGCAAAAGGCCCCACGTTCAGGCGTGATCTTTATGAGGATTACAAGGCCAATCGTCCCCCCATGCCCGATGACATGGCCGTACAGCTGCCCTTTATCCGCAACGTGGTGAAAAATCTTGGCATCGCCATGCTGGAAAAATCAGGCTACGAAGCCGATGACATCATCGGGACCCTGGCACGGGTGGGCGAGGCAGAAGGGTTTAACGTGGTGGTGGTTTCCGGTGACAAGGATTTCAGGCAGTTGATCCGACCGCGGATTTCCATGTGGGACACCATGAAAGACAAAATTACGGATTATGATTCCCTGAAATCGGCCTATGGGTTTGAACCGGAGAAATTTATCGATGTGATGGGATTATCCGGTGACACCTCCGATAACATCCCCGGTGTCCGAGGCGTCGGCGAAAAGACCGCGGTCTCCCTGGTACGGGAATTCGGATCCCTTGACGGGGTTTTTAAAAACCTCGACCAGATCAAGAAAAAGAAGTTGAAGGAAAACCTCAATGACTGCAGAGATCTGGCACTTTTGAGCCGAAAGCTGGTGACCATTGAGTGTTTCGTTCCTATTTCAACAGATCTCGATAATATCAGGGTCAATGAACCTTCAAGGGACGAATTGGCCGATATTTTCAGGGAACTGGAATTCAGGGATTTGTGGGATCGGTTTGCTGCCAGGGAGGAGACCGTTCAGACGGAATACCGATTGTGCCTGACCCTGGCGGACGTGAAAAGACTTTCCGGCAACATCCGGTCGGCCGGGCTGCTGGCCATCGATACGGAAACCACCGGTACGGATCCCATGCAGGCCGATTTGGTGGGGGTTTCCTTTTGCCTGAAAGAAGGAAAAGCCTTTTATCTTCCCGTAGCACATCATTACCTGGGGGTTCCCGTGCAGGTTTCCTGGCCGGACGCGCGGGATGTTCTTAGAGAAACGCTGGAAGATGATGCCGTTTTAAAGGTGGGACAGAACATCAAATATGATGCCTGTGTGCTTAAACGCCACGGCGTTTCCCTTGCCGGCATTTCTTTCGATACCATGATCGCCTCCTATGTGATCAATCCCGGTTTGCGGCAACACAATCTGGATGCTCTGGCCCAGCGCTACCTGAACCACAAGATGATTTCCTACCAGGATGTGGTGGGGAAAGGTAAAAACGCGCGCGGGTTCGAAGAGGTTTCGCTGGAGACGGCCTGTGAATATTCCTGTGAAGATGCCGACATGACCTTTCGGTTGAGGAAAATTCTGGCCAAACAGATCCAGGATGAAAAAAACGAGGCGCTCTTTAATGATCTGGAAATGAAACTCCTGCCGGTACTCCTGGATATGGAGATGACGGGCATCAAGATCGATACGCCGCTTTTCGAGACCATGTCCGCGGACTTTGCCGAAGAAATGGAGCAGGTGGAAAAGAAGATCCAGGCCGACGCCGGCGTGGCATTCAACCTTAACTCTCCACAGCAGTTGGGAAAGGTGCTGTTTGAAGTTCTGGAACTTCCAGGCGGCAGAAAGACCGCCAAAACCAGACGGTATTCCACGGATGTCAAAGTCCTGCAGAAACTTGCTGAATCCCACGGGATTGCCAGGGAAATACTCCGTTTCAGATCCCTGGCCAAACTGAAATCCACCTATCTGGACGCCCTGGTCAGAATGGTCAACCCGGAAACCGGAAGAGTGCATACATCGTTCAATCAGACGGTGGCCGCCACGGGCCGTTTGAGCAGCAGCAATCCCAACCTCCAGAATATTCCCATTCGGGGGGATGCCGGAAGAGACATTCGGAAGGGGTTTGTGGCGGAACGCGGGAAGGTTCTGGTGGCGGCGGATTACAGTCAGATTGAGCTGAGGGTGTTTGCCCATTATTCCGAGGATCCGGCATTTATGGCGGCGTTCAAGGAGAACCAGGATATCCATGCGAGAACCGCCCTTGAGGTGCTGGGAAAAGAAAAGGGAGAGATTACACCGGAAATGCGGCGTATTGCCAAGGCCATCAATTTCGGTATTATTTATGGCATGGGACCGCAAAAACTGAGTGAGGAACTAAGAATTTCCAAAGGGGTGGCCGAAGATTATATTAGCGCTTACTATGATCGGTACAAGGGTGTGAAGCGGTTTAAGGAAAAGGCCATTGAAACGGCCCTGGAAAACGGTTATGTTACCACCCTTTTTAATCGCAGGCGCTATCTGCCGGATATTTCTCACAACAACAACCGCATCCGATCGGAAGCGGAACGGATGGCGGTCAACACACCCATTCAGGGGACGGCGGCGGATTTGATCAAGAAAGCCATGATAGCGATTCACAACCGGTTGGCGGAAGAGGCATTCCAATCGAAGATGCTGCTGCAGGTGCACGATGAACTGCTCCTGGAGGTGCCGGAAGAAGAGGTGGATGAGCTTGTTTCCATGATCCGGGAAGAGATGGAAGGCGTCTATCCGCTGCGGGTTCCATTGAAGGTGGATATCGGCACGGGCCTCAACTGGGATGAGGCCCATTAAATTTTTCGAGGCGTTAAAATATGATGCATATTTTCGGCCCGGTTCCTTCCAGACGGCTGGGGCTGTCTTTGGGAGTGGATCTGATCCCGTATAAAACCTGTACCTTTGACTGCCTCTACTGCGAGGTGGGTAAAACCACAAACAGGACCATCACGGGTGGTGTATTTGCGCCTGTGGATGATATCCTGAAACAGCTTGACGAGCGACTTTCGGAATGTTTTCCGGATGTGATTACCCTGGCGGGTTCAGGTGAACCGACACTTCATTGCGAAATCGACCGTATTATACGGGGCATCAGGAAACGAACCGATACCGAAATCGTTATTTTGACCAACGGGTCTCTTTTATGGGATGAATCAGTCAGAAAACGCGTTCTGGGGGCGGATCTGATCATGCCCACCCTTTCCAGTGCCGTGCCACGCACGTTTCAAACCATTCATCGCCCCCATGCAGGCCTGAATTTGGACCGTATCGTGGAAGGGTTGGAACAATTGCGGCGGGAGTTCGAGGGTCTCATTTATCTGGAGATCATTCTCTTGGCCGGGATCAACGACAGTGAAGAAGAGATCACGCGGTTAAAGCCGTTAATAGAGAAGATTCAACCTGAAAAAATTCAACTGAACACCGTGGTGCGTCCCCCGGCTGATCCACGCGCCAAAGCCCTTGACAGCAGGCGGCTGGAGGAGATAAAGATTTTTCTGGGGGAGCGTGCGGAAATTGTGGTGGACGTTGAGGCTGTAAAAAATTCAATGGAGCGGCACAAAAAACAAGAGGCACTGCTGGAAACGGCCAGAAGAAGGCCCCTTCGCGTGAAAGACATAGCCAGTTCTTTGGGGCTGTCCATCGAAGAAGTGGAAGGGATGGTCAAAGGACTCCTGATCAAAGGGTATCTGCGCCGACAGGACCACTCAGGAGAGATTTTCTATATGGGCAGTGACGCAGATCCAGTTTGAAAAGAGGAAACGTGGACAAAGAGATATTCTTTGCGGGAATTGATGTGGGATCCGTCAGTTTGAATGCTGTCGTGATCAACCGGAACAGGGAAATCGTTTATGAGGCTCCCTATGAGCGGCATTTGGGAAAAGTGAATGAACGGGTTCTGGCGCTCATTGAGGATTTTTGCCGTCGATTCGGCAAGCATGGCATCAGGACCATCTCTTTTACAGGAAATCACGGAAAAGAATTGAGCGAACGGCTCAATACCCCGTATGAATTTGAAACCATCAGTCAGGTACTTGGCACCTTGTTCGTTGAACCCGAAGTCAGAACCATCATCAGCATGGGCGGGCAGGAGACGGCCCTCTTTCAGATCAATCGTTCGTCGCCGCAAACGGATCTGGAAATCAATCCGCAATCGAACTGGGAACTGGCCTATTTTAATACCAACGGCCCCTGTGCCTCCGGTACCGGCTCATTCATTGATCAGCAGGCCCAGCGATTGGCCACCTCCATGTATTCCAGGGAAGTGGATACAAGCCAGACCCAGCTGGACCGGATTTTGAAAGATTTTATTTTATTGGGCAAGAAGAGTGTCAGGGCTGCCAACGTGGCCTGCCGTTGCACGGTGTTTACCAAATCGGATATGATTCATCTGCAAAACCGCGGTGAAAAGTTGGAAGATATCATTTACGGTCTGCATGTGGGAAACGCCCGCAATTACGTGAGCACCATTGTGTCCAATCGCAGATTGGAAGTGCCCGTTGCTTTTGTGGGCGGAATGTCTTTAAATGAACTTCAGGTGAAAGCGCTGAAAGAGTACATTCCCGATTTGCATGTACCCCCGCACAGCACCTCCGTCGGGGCCCTGGGGGTTGCCCTTTCAGCCCTTTCCACGGAAGGGGAAGAGGGGACATCTGCATGGCCCACACTTCCGGACCTTTCGTTGCTCAGAGAGTTGGCAACTGAGCGCAGAACCAAGGTGCCGGTGGCGAAAAAGCTGACCATTGTAAAAACCGTTTTTCCCGAAACCAATGAAATCAAGAAACGGTCTCGTCATAAACCTGAAAAGGTCTTTCTGGGTATTGATATCGGCAGTACGACCACCAAGTACGCCCTCATCAATGAGGCCCATGAGATTGTTGGCAAGAACTATGTTCCCACAAAGGGAAAACCCATTGAAGTGACCCAGGCGCTGTTCAGAGATTTGTTGGATGAGAGCGGGGATCAAATTGAAATCATCGGTACGGCAACAACGGGTTCCGGTCGTAACGTGGTGGGTGATTTTCTGAATGTGGATCTGATTATCGATGAAATAACCGCGCATGCACGGGGGGCGGTAGAAATAGATCCGACGGTGGATACCCTGTTTGAGATCGGAGGGCAGGATTCAAAATATGTCTCCATTTCAAACACGTACCCCCTTGATTTTGACATGAACAAGGTTTGTGCCGCGGGTACGGGAAGCTTTCTGCACGAACTGGCCAATAAATACGGCATCAGTATTGTGGAGGAGTTTCAAAATATTGCACTGTCATCGGATTTTCCCGTTAAACTGGCTGAACGATGCACGGTCTTTATGGAATCGGATCTGGTGAGCTACCATCAGAAAGGGGTTGCCACCAAAGATCTGATTGCAGGGCTTTGCTATGCCATCGTTTACAATTACCTGAACCGTGTGGTTGAAAAAAGAAAAGTGGGTGATCGGGTTATGTTTCTGGGGGGGCCGTCACTGAACAAAGGGGTGGTGGCCGCCTTTGAAAATGTTCTGGGAAAGCCCCTCATCGTGCCCAGGCATCGTGAAGTGCTGGGGGCCTATGGCGCCGCTATCAGCGTTCACGAACGGATGCGCCTCACGAATCAGGATGAAACCGGTTTCAGGGGACTTGAAAGTGCCGTGGAGGACCGCATGGCATATGCGGAAAAAATTTGCCGGGCGGATTCCCTTTGCCACAATCAGTGTAAGCTGAAAATTTATGATTTTGACGGGCGCAAAAGCATTTGGGGCGGCGAGTGCGGCCGTTATGAGTTGACCCGGAACCGGGGTGTAAAAGAGACGAACTTTTTTGCATTGCGAAAAGAGATATGGGAAACTTATATGAACGGGGTTTACGAAACCCTGCCGGATCAGCCGCTTCTGCGGGTGGATGAACGGCCCACCGTGGGCATGCAGCGGGCGCTTTACGGCCAGCAGGACGCTATTTTATGGGCGCATTTTTTTGATCATCTGGGGTATCGCCTTGTTTTAACACCGCCCACCAACGCCCATTTGTCCAGTATGGGAATTGAGTCCATGACAGCGGAGACCTGTTATCCCGTGAAAGTGTCCCATGGCCATGTGAAAGAGCTGGTGGGAAAGACGGCATTCCTGTTTCTTCCCAGTGTCGTGGATATGGGAAAAAGCGGCGACAAGGAAAAGGGTTTTTACTGCCCCATGGTTCAGAGCAACTCCTACATGGTCCGCATAGCCCTCGAACTTGACATGACAAATGTGTTAAACCCTGTGGTTCATCTCAAATACGATGTGGAAACCCTTGCGTTGGAATTGGTCGAACAGTTACGGCCAAAATTACCGGTCACCGTATATCAGATAAGGGACGCCCTTTATTACGCACTGGGAAGACAGAACCAGTTTCAGCAGGCGGTTTTGAAAAAAGGATCCGAGATTCTGAAATCACACCCCGCCGGGAAGCCTCTGGTGGTCGTGACCGGCAGGCCCTACAACCTCTATGATGAAAGGTTAAATCTGAGATTAGGCCACAATCTGGCCAAGATCGGCGTCATGGGCCTCCCAATGGATTTCTTGGATGTATCATCAGTAGACCTCTCCGATTTTCCGTCCATGTACTGGGGGCTGGGGGCAAGAATTCTACGTGCGGCCAAGATCACGGCGTCCAATCCGGATTTTTTCGGTTTGCATCTGACCAACTTCGGTTGTGGTGCGGATTCATTCCTGGAACACTTTTACCGCCACATCATGGGAGAAAAGGCCTATATGATTCTGGAACTGGACGAGCACAGTGCCGTTGCCGGTGTCATGACCCGGTTGGAGGCCTATAAAAACGTCATTTTTAACAGTATTGAAAAAGGACATCATGAAATGAAAGAGCCGCGAAAGCTCGCCAATTGACCATGCAAACCAATAATGTCATTAATTTTGAATCCTTCGGCAACAAAGTGGGTCGGTTCAGTCTCAAGGAACGAACCTGCCTGATTCCTGAAATGAATCGGCAGGGCAGCCATCTGCTGGCAGCCAATTTCAGAAGTTTCGGTATCCGTGCGATGGTGCTGGAGACCTTTGAGGGGATGGATCTCGGCATGGCCCATACCTCGGGAAAAGAATGCTTTCCCTGCCAGATAACCATGGGGGACATTCTTCATTTCCTGCAGCAGGAATCGGCCCGCCTGGGCCCGGAATTCGATGCGGATGCCTATGTTTATTTCCTGCCGGAAGCGGATGGGCCATGCCGTTTCGGCATGTATAACAAATACCAGCGCATTGTTCTCGATTCTTTTCCGGGGTTCAGCGGACTCAGGATTGGAGCGCTTACCACCGCGGATGGTTATTCCCTTGAAGGGATCATCGAGAAAACGCGGGTGAGGGACCTTCGAAAGTCTTCCTATGTGGCCCTGGTTGTGGGTGATATCCTGGATCGGTTGTTATGGCGGGTTCGGCCCTACGAGAGAGAAACGGGACTTACGGACCTGGTGATGGAAAAATGCCTGACGTTTATGATGGATGCTTTTGAACGCTTCGGGCAGCATCTCAAGTTTGATCAGATCTTTGCGCGCCTCGAAGCCGTCATCGAAGAGGTGAAGGCGGTCATGGATCCGAAAATTCCGCCCAAACCGCTGATCGGCATGGTCGGCGAAATCTATTTGCGTACCCATGTGAAAGCCAACCAGGATGTCATTTGCATGCTGGAAAAGTACGGAGCGGAAGTCGTCAATGCCTCCGTATCGGAGTGGGTCAATTTCACCAGCTATGATCAATTCAGATCGGCGAGGACAGCGCTGCGTTTCAGTTTGAAACAGTTGCGGTTTGACCTTTTGAAGGACCAACTGAAGGCGCTTTTTACTTACGGAGGAGATCTCTTTTATCAGGAACACAGACAACGGCAGATTTACAAAAGGGTTACAAGACTGATCGATCTGGCAAAAGATCATAAAGTCAGTCATCTGGAAGATGTTCTCAAAGAACAGGATCTATACAGTTTTGATCTGGGTACGGAAGCCTGCCTGAGCATTGCGGGTATGATGGATTATGTGCGGGAGGGGTACAACGGGCTGGTGAATGTTTATCCTTTTACCTGTATGCCGAGCATCACCACCAGTTCCATCGTGCGGCCCCTCATGAACCGGCTCAGGGTCCCCTATCTGGATACTCCCTATGATGCCAGTACGCAGCCCGGACGGGAATCTGCCATTCGAACCTTTATGTATCAGGCAGATCAACATTGTAAGCGTTACGGAAGGCATGGTTCTTAAATGAGATTAGGGTTTCGAAAGTCGAAAGAGAAAAAACCAAAAGCTGAAACAGCGCTGACCCGGAGGTCCGATGATCAACCGATCGGCCCTGAACATACCAAATCAGAGCATTAAAAAGCAAAGTGAAGAGAGGATCTTTAGCAGTGAAGTCAAAAATGTTGATCAATGCCGTCGAAGCGGAGGAATTTCGAATCGCCGTGATTAAAGACGGACGGCTGGATGGGTTTTATATCGAAACCACCGCAACGGAACAGAAGACGGGGAATATCTATAAAGGCGTCGTGGAGAGGATTGAACCGAGCCTGCAGGCGTGTTTTGTCAATTTTGGCAGCGACAAGAACGGCTTTTTGTCCGTGACGGATATCCATCCGGAATACTATGCATCCGGGCCGGATCCGAAAAAAGAAGGTGCCCCGCCTCGAATCGAAAAGATTTTGAAAAAGGGGCAGGAACTGCTGGTCCAGGTTACCAAGGAAATGCAGGGGAACAAAGGTGCTCAGCTAACCACCTATCTCTCTCTCGCGAGCCGGCATCTGGTGCTGATGCCCGGAAGTAAGGGCGGTATTTCAAAAAAAATTGATGATGAAGAAGAGCGCCAGCGACTCAAGTCCATTATGGCCCAGTTCAAGCTTCCCGAAGGGGTTGGGTATATTGTCAGAACCGCGGCATTGAGTCAGAGCAAACGGGATCTTTCAAGGGATCTCAACCGATTGCTCAGGATGTGGAAAAACATCAAAAAGAATGTGCGGGAGGCATCCCCCCTGACCCTGGTGCATAAGGAGCAGGATGTTTGTCTTAGAACGCTGAGGGATTATTTCACCAGCGAAATTTCCGAGGTGCTCGTTGACGACAAAGAGACCTTGAGCAAGGTGAAAGATTACATGAAGATCATTTCTCCCAGGGATCAGGGCCGGGTCAAACTCTTTAAAGAAAAACGTCCCATCTTTGCGCAATACGAAATCGAAAAGCAGATTGAGACCATCTACCGCAATCGGGTGCCGTTGAAGTCCGGTGGCTCAATTGTGATTGACCCCACGGAAGCCCTGGTAGCCATCGATGTTAATTCGGGCCGATGGCGAACCGGCAAGGATGTTGAGAATACGGCCTTTAAAACCAACATTGAGGCCGCCGAAGAGATTGCCCGCCAGCTTCGCTTAAGGGATATGGGTGGCCTGGTGGTGATCGATTTCATAGATATGCGTGAGAAAAAGCATATACGGGAAGTGGAAAAAGTGTTGCGGGACAAGGCAAAAGAGGATCGGGCCAAGATCAGCCTGTCCAATATTTCCAAATTCGGCCTTCTGGAACTTTCCCGGCAGCGGCTTCGACCTTCCATTGAAGCGGTCAGTTATCAGACCTGTGCCTACTGCCAGGGCCGTGGCCTGGTGCCTTCCGTTGAAACCGCCGCCATTTCATTTTTGCGTCGCATTCGCATGGGGTTGAGCAAGAAGGGGATTCTCAGGGTAAAAGGGATCCTTTCCGAAGATGTGGTCGCATACCTCCAAAACCGTAAACGAAAAGACCTTGCCCGTATGGAATTGCGCTATGGCCTCGAAATTATCCTCCAGGGAGATCCGTCACTGTCGCCTGACGGGGGCCTTCTGGAATTCATCAAAGAGGAGCGCTGCCCGACACCGAGGCCATAACTTTTGTTCAATAACATCCTTTATTTCATCGTTGTTCTTCTGATATTTAACGTCAGTTATGCCGAAACCTCTCCCGATGATTCTTTAATCTATTCAACCGCCGGAATGCTGATCTGCTGGGCTGTTTTTGCCGTCTACTGTCGCCTGCGCTTTTCAGTTCTCAACCAGCTCGTCAATTCCGGCCGTTATCCTGAAGGTGCACTCTCGGAGCGATACGAACGGCTCAATCTTCGCCTTTCCATCCTGGCCATACTGCTCTTTTCCATTGATATCTATTTTTTCAGTTTCAAGCAGTGGCTTCTGGCGATTCCCGGTCTTGAGACCCTGTCGGTGGTTCAGGGCCTTTTTGCCGTTGCACTGTTTCTCCTCTATTTGAGCACCATATGGTATCTTGGCTGGCCCACGTACCGGAAGCTGTTTCGCGTGCACGTTTCCAGAGGCAGTTTTGTGTTGAGCAACCTTCGGTTCAACCTGCCCGTTCTCTTTCCCTGGTTTGTGCTGACTTTCCTCTATGACCTGCTCTCACTCAGTCCGTGGGCTGCCACAAGTGACTTTCTGAACGGCCTGTACGGCCAGACGCTGTTTTTTGCCGTTTTTCTCGCCCTGTTGGTCATGGTCATGCCCAAATTCATTCAATACTGGTGGGGTTGTAAACCCATTGAGGCATCGGAAAAGGGGAGGCATCTGGAGGCTTTTCTAAAAAATCAAAATTTTCGCTATCGCCGCCTGCTCAGCTGGCCCATTTTCGAAGGGCGTCTGTTGACGGCGGGTATCATGGGAATTGTGCCGAGGTACCGGTACATCATGGTGACCGACGCATTAATGTCGGCCCTTACCACCGAAGAACTGGAATCTGTCCTGGCCCATGAGATGGGCCATGCACGCTATTTTCACCTCCTCTTTTATGTCCTTTTTTTTGTGGGTTTCATGGTTATTTCATTGGGACTTTCGGATGTGTATATCTATATGGCTTACATGTGGTCTCCGTTGGCGGACCTTATCTCGGAAGATGATGCACGCTCCATGACCCTCTTCTATCTTTCAGTGGCGGTGCCCATGCTGTTGACCCTTTTGATTTACTTCCGCTATATCATGGGGTTTTTCATGCGCCATTTTGAACGCCAGGCCGATCTCTATGCCGCCGCTGTCATGGGGACACCCGCCTTCATTGTCAACGCCCTTGAAAAAATTGCTTACTTGAGCGGAAAATCCCGCGATCTTCCCAACTGGCACCATTTCAGCATCGGACAACGGGTTGCCTGCCTTTTGAAAACATTGCATGAACCAGGGACCGGCAAGAAGCAGAATCGTTTGGTGCTGATATCTTTTCTGATCTACCTGGCGGGTATCGGAATACTGGGATATTACCTGAATTTCGGGGATATCAAAACGCATATGGCCTATGATCTGGTGAGCAAAGAGTTGCGTCAAAAGCTTGCAGAACATCCCCGGAACGTGAGCCTGGCCATGAACCTGGCCATGGTTTACCAGCGGATGGGAAAGGAGGCGGCCACCATGGACCTCTATGAACAGATCATTCAATGGAATCCACAACAGGCGGTGGCGCTGAACAACCTGGCCTGGATGATGCTGACCGCTTCAAATCCGGATTTGAGGAACAAGTCCAGGGCACTGGTATTGGCCAGAAAGGCTGTGACAATTGATGCCGAACCCCAGTACCTGGACACGTTGGCGGAGGCCTGTTTTCAAAACGGTCTGATAGAAGATGCCATTAAAATCATTCAAGATGCCATTCATCGGACCCGGGAGAACCGGGACTATTACGAATCGCAGCTGCGAAAGTTCCGTTAGAATAACTGAAAGAGGTTTTGAAAAAAGTGGGGATCTTGAAGGGCCTTTGTTCAATTTAGGGGTGACGCCTATTAAGGGGGCAATTTTCCGGTTAGTTCGGGTAATCTTCCGCAGGAAAGCCCCCTGAATATTCTTTGACATTCATCATAATGAATATTATCTTATACCGTATTTTTAGTTTTACTGATTTTATTCCTGTCTGAAACGCCAACCTGGCCGGAATGGAGACCTTATCAACTTTGCGCTTAACAAAACCCTGAAGTGTGGAAGGGGAAATCCCCATGACGATGCTTTCGAAAATCTGTAAGCCCGGTTGTTTCAGAATCTTTTGATGCACGGGCTTTTCTGATAACTGAGCGAGGATTTTTCGTGGCACACAAAGCAACCTATGAACAATTAGAAAAAAGAGTGCAGGAATTGGAGCAAAGTGAAATTGCGCTCAAACAGGCCATGAAGTCTTTGACCGGAGTTGAAAAACGCATATCTATTGAGCCTGAAGATATTTCTTCATCAAAAACCGATATTGCTGCTCTGAAACTGTCTGATGTTATTGATGTCAAAGCCATACAATCCATGATGGACGATTTCCATGCACTGACAAATATCGGGATCGCTATTCTTGACAACAGCGGCGACATCCTGGTTGCAACTGGCTGGCAGGATATTTGCGTCCAATATCACCGCGAACATCCCGAAACCCTCAAGAATTGTCTGAAAAGCGATTTGGAGCTTTCAAGGGGGGTGGAACCGGGTACCTTTCGCCTCTACAAATGCAAGAACAACATGTGGGATATGGCAACGCCCGTTGTTGTGGGTGGCAAACGGTTGGGCAGCCTTTTTCTGGGACAGTTTCTCTTTGAAGACGAGACACCGGATCTTGAGATTTTTCGTTCTCAAGCGCGGCAGTATGGTTTTGATGAGGAAGCTTATTTGCAAGCATTCGACCGTGTACCAAGCTGGAAAAGGGAAACCGTTGACATCGTCATGTCTTTCTATACCAAACTGGCCAACCTGATTTCGGAACTGGGTTACAGCAATATCCGCCTGGCTGGAACCTTAAAGGAGCGGACACGTATTCTTAATGCTTTTGAAAAGCGGGAACGTTTTCTCAACGAAATGGGCCGGATGGCCAGGATTGGCGGCTGGGAGCACGATCTTGTTACGCGCAAAGCCACGTGGACCAAAGGTATTTATGACATTATCGGTCTAAAAACTGATGTCGAGCCGCCCGGCGTTGATGAACACTTGCAATTCTGTCCCCCTAAACATCGAAGGATACTGGAGGAGGCTTACCGGCAGACTGCGAAAGGCGGGGCGCCTTTTGATCTGGAACTGGAGATGAACACGGTCTTTGGTGAACGTCTCTGGTGCAGGGTCCATGGAGAGGCGGTGATGTCGGGTGGAAAATGCGTTAAGATGCGTGGCATATTTCAGGATATCAGCGAGCGAAGGCGTATGGAACAGGAACTTGCGAGAGCACGCAAGCTTGAATCCATGGGGTTTATTGCAGGCGGGCTGGTCCATGATTACAACAACCTGCTTTCCATGATACTGGGTAACATCTCAATGGCGAAAGAAGGCATGGGCCAGGGAGAATCGATAGGCAGTTTCCTGGACGACGCTGAAGAAGCGACATTGAAGGCCAAGGATTTAACCCACCGTTTAATGACCCTCTCCAAAGAGAGTGTATCGCATAAAAGACTTCGCTCCGTGAAAGATTCTCTGGAGGTTTGTGCTGGGGAGATGCCACGTTTTTCAAAATGCGTTTGTGATGTGGATATTGATGATGACCTCTGGCCCGCCGAACATGATTCGGTTCAACTGAAAAACGCCATCCGCAATGTGATCAAGAACGCCATTGAAGCGATGCCCAAGGGTGGTGTGGTTTCGCTGAGAGCGGAAAATGTTTTTCTGAAGAAAGGTCAAGGAGGAGCGGACTTTCCTGAAAATCCGGGAGCATACCTGAAAATTTCCGTAAGCGACCAAGGCGTGGGAATAACCAGGGGCAACCTTGGGCGGATATTCGACCCCTATTTTTCAACAAAAGAAATGGGGTCCCGAAAAGGGATGGGTTTGGGGTTAGCCATTGCAGCTGCTATCGTGGATAAGCATGACGGGCATTTGGCTGTTAATTCGAAACGGGGAATTGGCACAACCGTCCGGATATATCTGCCGGCAAGGCCGCCGGATGACCTAAATATGTTGTTTCACATCCCTCCAGTGAAAAGGAATATGTGAGTACAAAACCATCGTCAACAAGGAAAACGAACCAACGCATCAGCCACTTTCAGCTGGGCAATGTTTCCTGAGGCTGGGTCAAAAGGAGTTCTCCTTTTTCCACCCAATCTTTAAGGATGTTTGCAATTTCCAATGCCCGTTTGTGGGAGGAAAGTGGCACCGAAGGTATTTCCTGCCCGTTAACGCGAATCATGCCGTTTTTAAGCTCCGCATAACTGACCCGGGCAAGGCTCTTCCCCTCACCTTTGGGGTAATCATTCCCGTAATCAATGACCTGAGTCAAAATATCTTCATCTGATACACCCGTAAATTCAGCCATTTCCGCATTGAGAATGGGGATGGGAACGCCTACACCCACAGCCAGAGAGCAGCCGTAACCCAGCATGCTGACCCCCACAACCCAGCGGGGATCCATCTCTTTCAGATTTCCACTCACCATGAGGGTGCCGGCAGGTGTTAACGGGATACCGTTTTCATGCCGCATCGCTTTTGGATTGTGCTGTGTGCCCGGCCCAAGAACATACCCTTTAGCGCCACCCAGAAAAATTCTGCTTCCCAGACCGATGGTTCGGTAGTAGGGATCGTTGAAAAGCGGGCTTAGCTCTCCGGAAGTGGCGTAATTGGCGTTGCCCCCGTTGGGTTTCAATACCCCCATGTAGGTATAGATGGTTTTTGAGGTCAAATTAATGGCGCAATTATAGTTTTGATAAGCATTCCGGGGGTTGAGCATCGCGGCGTAAGGAAGATCTGAGAGGGTGATTTTTTTTCTGAGCTGTGTTTTGGGATAGCAATCGGTGCCATAGGCTGTGGCCCGCAATTCCACTTTTTTGCCCGCCACCAGATCGTGGAGCACGTGCCCACCACCGTATTTGAACTCTCCTGGATGCACGCGGTTTAATGGGTCATCTTCCGGCGGTTCAGTTGCACCGATATAGCAGTCCACTGCCGCCAACCCCGCATAAGCGGGAACATCGTTCAGCCACACGCGACTGGCTTTGAGACCGGGCTTGGTATGCCCGAAATTGATGAAGGCACCGGAAGAGCACATGGGGGAGAAGGTTCCAGTGGTGACCACGTCCACCTCACGCGCCGCTTTTTCCGCACCGTTCTTTTTGACGATGCCGGCCATCTCATCCGCCGTTACCACAACGACTTTTCCCTCTTTAATCTTTTTATTGATGTCGTCTATGGTTTTGGTAACCTTTTTTTTCGCCATTGCTCATTGACCTCCCCCGACTAAACATTTATACTCAATTTTCTTAGGTTTCCCGCCCTTAAAAAGCGACAGGAGCCATACTAAAATTTCTTGCGTTATATGACAAGAAAAAGTTCTTCAACAGTAGGGAATCTTGACTTTCCTCACACCTTGCTATAACAATAACGCAATATAGTTCTTGAAGAAATCTGCTGGGGCATCAAAACCCAACCCTGTGAATTTCTCCTCTAAAAAGACTTTCAGGAATTATTGAATTTAGGAACATTTATTGTCATGAAAAACAATTTCACAGCAGGCAATTTGTTCATAGAAGCAAACGGTCCATTTTTCTTGATCGCTGGTCCCTGTGTCATGGAGAGTGAATCCAGTACCCTTGAAATTGCGGCTTATTTGAGGAAAATGGGCGAAAAACTTCAAATACCGATTATTTTCAAATCTTCCTACGACAAGGCGAACCGAACTTCTCTCGGTTCCTACAGAGGTCCCGGCATTGACAAAGGACTTCAGATTCTCCAAAAGGTCAGAGAAGAATTCCGGATGCCCGTTTTGTCGGATGTCCATTGCAACAGTGAGGTAGAGAAGGCGGCCCAAGTACTTGATGTGATACAGATTCCGGCATTTTTATGTCGGCAGACGGATCTCATTGTAAATGTGGCCAAAACAGGTGTTTATGTCAATATCAAGAAAGGCCAGTTCATTTCTCCCCGTGAAATGGGTCCCATAACGGAAAAAGCGATCAGCGCTGGAAACCGGAAACTTCTGATCACGGAAAGGGGATTTTCCTTTGGCTACAATAACCTTGTGGTTGATATGAGGTCCCTGGTCATTATGTCAGCGCTTGGGTTCCCCATTATATTTGATGCCACACACAGTGTTCAACTGCCCGGTGGTGCGGGAACCAGTTCCGGCGGACAGCGGGAGTTTGTGGACTGTCTTGCAAAGGCGGCGGTTGCCGCGGGTGCAAACGGTGTTTTTATGGAAGTACATCCCGATCCGGACTGCGCTTTGTGTGACGGTCCCAATTCAATGCCCTTGAAATCCATCGAACCGCTTGTGAAAATCCTTAAACAAATCCATTCCCTGGTTCGGCTGTAAGCTTTAGAACCTGTTAACAATGAGAGGGGGCATGCCGATTTGAAAGATAGGGCAGCTCAAATAAAACTGATTTTTCTTGACGTGGATGGCGTGCTGACGGACGGCCGCATTACGCTCAATGAAAAGGGGGAAGAAACCAAATCCTTTGATGTGAAAGACGGTCTGGGTTTGAAACTGCTCATGCGGGACGGGATCGAGATCGTTATTGTCACCGGTCGAAGATCCCCAGTGGTTGCTCACCGCGCCAAGGAACTCGGGATTCGCGAGGTATTTCAAGGTATATCAGACAAGCGTTCCGTTTGTAGAGAGTTGATTGAAAGAAGAGGCCTTTCAAAATCGCAGGTGGGTTCTGTTGGGGATGATTTGCCGGATCTGGCCATGTTTCGGGAATGCGGTTTATGTATGACCGTGGCGGATGCCGCGGAAGAAGTTCAGGAACAGGCGGACTACATAGCAACCAGAAGCGGGGGCCGGGGTGCTGTGAGAGAGATTTCCGAATGGATACTGAAATGCCGTGGATGCTGGCCTAGAATTGCCTTTACAGAACAAAGCACGGATTGATATACTGAAACTGACGCCATGAAACGTTTCTTGAAAAGACATTGGCCTCTCGTGGGAGTGGGCGTTTTGCTGCTGTTGGTGGGGTTTTATTTCGCGAAAGCCGGTAAAGATTTTTTTAAAACCACTGCGCTGATAAAGGATGTTCTGTCTGGTGAAGGTGTAAATCTGAAAGATATTCATTACCGCCAGGATGATCCCGATGAAAAAGTAAAATGGGTTCTGGATGCCAAGGAGGTTCGCTTTTCAGAGGATAGAAAAATCGTTCGATTTTTTAAATTCTATCTGGAGGTGGAAGCAGAGGGAAGGCCCGGATTTTCCCTTAAAGGCGAAAAAGGGATTTATCAAAAAGAGACCGGTAAACTTGAACTTTGGGGCAAGCTGGACGGCTCCTATGGAAATGAATATCGTTTTCTCACGGAGCATGTGGTGATTAACGAAAAAAAGGGTACGGTGAAAAATCAAGATCCTGTGGAAATATTCGGCCCATTTTTTACGGTGAAGGGAAAAGGCATTTTTGCCGACCTTTCCCAAAACAGGATCAAGATTTTGTCTGATGTTGTGACAACCGTTAACGATGAAGCGGAGGTATCGCGAACGCAATGAAACGGTCTGCGGTTTGTCTAGGTTTAGGGTTGGCGGGACTGCTCCTGATGTGGATTTTTTCCGGTGCCGCCCTGTGTGCCAGTTCTGTTGCAAAGTCTCAGAATAAGCCTCAGGGACCAATGGTCATTAAAAGCAAGACCCTGGAAGCCGATGATAATAAAAAGAAGGTGACTTTTGAAGGCGATGTCGAAGCCAAGCGGGATGATTTCACCGTTTTTTGTCAGGAACTGGTGGTGCTTTATGAAAAACCTTCCGAACAAAAAGAGACTGAGAAGGTATCAGCCCGTATCGACAAAATTATTGCCACGGGCGGTGTAAAGATTATTCGCGCCGAAGGTGGCGTGGCCACAGGAGAAAAGGCTGTTTTCCATCAAAAGGATGAAAAACTTGTGCTCACAGGGAAACCTGTTGTAAAGCAGGGTGAGGATTTTGTTGAAGGGGATGTGATTACGCTTTTCCTGAAGGAAAATCGTAGTGTCGTCGAAAGCGAGGGAGATAAGAAAGTAAGGGCGGTCATATTTCCAAAGAAGGAGAAGGGAAAAGGGCCGTGACGGCGGCGTCCGAAATTCTGGAGGCCAACGGCCTTGTCAAGACCTACGGAGGCAAACGGGTTGTTGATCGCGTCGATGTGATGGTCAACAGAAAGGAGATTGTCGGCCTTCTGGGACCCAATGGGGCGGGTAAGACAACGACGTTTTACATGGTGGTCGGTTTGACGCGACCCAGCGAAGGTCGGATTTATTTAGATGGAATGGATATTACCGATGACCCCATGTTTCGAAGGGCCCGAAAAGGCGTCAGTTATCTGGCTCAGGAGCCTTCGGTATTCCGTAAATTGACCGTTGAGCAGAATCTTCTGGCAATTCTAGAAATGTTGCGTGTTCCGGCACAGGAGAGAAAAGAACGCCTTCAAAGAGGCCTTAAAGAGTTGAGCATCGACCACCTGGCCAAACAAAAGGCGTTGTCCCTTTCAGGTGGGGAGCGGCGAAGACTGGAAATATCGAGAGCATTGGTGACGGACCCCAGGTTCATGCTTTTGGACGAGCCTTTTGCGGGGATTGATCCGTTGGCCATCAACGATATTCAACAGATTATACGCCAATTGAAGAGCCGGGGCCTGGGTGTTATCATCTCGGATCATAATGTCCGTGAGACATTGAATGTCTGCGACAGGGCTTACATTATCAATCAGGGAAAAATCATTGAACAGGGTGTCCCCAACGACATCGTAAAAAGCGAGTTGGCCCGGAGTGTTTACCTGGGTGAAAATTTTAACCTCTAATCGGTTTTATGGCATTGTTGTATTTATTATGGCGTTAGAACTCAGACAATCTTTAGGCCTTGCCCAGCAGTTGGTAATGACCCCGCAGTTGCAGCAGGCTATCAAACTCCTGCAACTCTCCAGACTTGAACTCCTTGAAACCGTTTCTCAGGAAATGGAGGAAAATCCTGTCCTGGAGGAGATGAGCCAGGGAGAAGTTGACGGGGATGACGGCGCCGGCGAAAAAAAAGAAGAATCGGAACAGTCGTTACAGGAATCCCGTGAAAAGGAGACTGGGAATTCCTCAGAGGATGATTTGGGCGGGGATTCGGATACTGCTTCGCTCCAGGAAGTGACCGTGGAGGAACGGGCAAGGGATGATGTCGACTGGGAAAACTATCTTTCGGAGTATAACAGCGGTTATTCCGACGGCTTTTCAGAGAGACACTACGAAGAGAAAGATACGCCTTCCTTTGAAAATTTTACCGCTTCCAAAACGGATCTGTCTTCCCATCTGCTCTGGCAATTGAACATGAGCAGTGTGGAAGATGAAAAAAAGGACATTGGGGCCCATATTATCGGTAACCTCAATGATGACGGTTACCTGGAGGTGACTCTGGAGGAAATAGCTGAATCCACAGGCCATTCGGTGGACGAGGTCGGTGCGGTTTTGGTGTTAATCCAGAATTTTGATCCCGTGGGGGTGGCGGCCAGGGACACAAGGGAATGCCTTTTGATACAGGTTTTATTTCAAGGCCTTGGCGGGACACTGGTTGAGAAGATCATTAGCGATTATCTCAAGGATCTGGAAGAGAAACGCTACAAACGCATTGTTGAACAGCTTGGCGTTTCCATTCAGGAAATATTGGTTGCGGTAGCGACCATTCAAGAGCTTGATCCCAAACCGGGAAGGGTTTATTCGGCTGAGGAAACCATTTATGTAACCCCCGACATTTACGTGGTTAAAATGGGGGACGGATATGAAATCATTCAGAATGAAGACGGTCTTCCGAAATTAAGAATTAATGCCTATTACAAGCGGATTTTGAAAAACAGAGGCCAGGTATCGGATGACACCAAGGCGTACATTCAGGAAAAAATGAGATCGGCTGCATGGTTGATCAAAAGTATTCACCAACGCCAACGGACATTGTACCGGGTGACCGAAAGCATTGTGAAATTTCAGAAGGAATTTCTTGACAAAGGGATCGCTTATCTCAGACCGTTGGTGCTGAGGGATGTGGCGGAAGACATTGAAATGCACGAATCGACGGTCAGCCGGGTGACCACCAACAAGTACGTTCACACACCACAGGGACTCTATGAATTGAAGTTCTTTTTCAACAGCTCCATTAGCCGGGTGGACGGTGATGCGCTGGCGTCTGAAAGCGTCAAGGAACAGATTCGTAAAATGATCAAAGCAGAAGACAAGACCAAGCCCCTCAGTGATAAGGGGATTGAAAAGAAGATGCGGGAGATTAACATAGATATTGCCCGACGAACGGTTGCCAAATATCGAGAGGCAATGGGCATTTTGCCGTCCAGAAAGCGAAAAGAGATTCAAATCAATTGAGCCGTATCAGCGCCATTTGGCGATATATTAGATTGCCGGAGAGGTTGATTTTATTGTCTACACCTAGATATCCGGAGGTAATTTTATGGACGTAACAGTAACATTCAGGCACACGGATCCCATCGAAAGTTTAAAGAATTACGCAGAAGAAAAAATTTCAAAAATCAAGAAATATCTTGATGTGCCCCTGGATGCACACATCGTTCTAAGCGTAGAAAAATTCAGGCATATCGCCGATGTGACGCTCAGCCTGAATGGAGCCCGAATCAAAGCGGTTGAAGAAACGGGAGACATGTATTCGGCCATTGACCAGGTCATGGACAAGGTTGAAAACCAGGTTAAAAAACATCTTGATAAAACCAGAAGACGCCGCAGTGATGGTGCAAAAGCTGGAGAGAACGCACTGGATGCGGTCTTGGACGAAGAGTTTGCGGAATCTGCCGAAATGTCTACGGATGACTTTTCCATTGATGTGGAAGAAATGGTTGCAAAACCCATGGACCCTGAAGAAGCTGCCATGCAATTGGGGCTGACGCGACAGGAATTTCTGGTCTTTAGAAACGCGAAATCGCGAGAGATAAACGTTATATACAGAAAAGGCGATGGAAACTTTCGTCTGATTGAGCCTGCAGGCTAATCGGACTTTTTACCCAATAGTGGTTTTTTTTGGTTTATGAGATGAGACTTTCTGAAATTTTAGCGATAGAAAACATAATCCCCGAGCTCAAAGCAAAAGACAAACAGTCTGTTTTGGGAGAGCTTGCCGACGTGATTGCAAGCTACGATACCAATATCGACAAAGAGGCCCTCGTAAAAGTCTTGATCGAACGGGAGCATTTGGGGAGCACGGGAATCGGTGACGGCGTTGCCATTCCCCATGGGAAACTGAGTTCTGTAAAGATGCCTATTGTATCCTTTGGCAGGAGTAAAAAGGGCCTTGATTTTGATTCCATGGACGGCCAGCCGGCTTTTCTTTTTTTTCTCCTGCTGGCTCCGGAAAACTCCTCCGGTGTTCATCTGCAGGTTTTGACCAAAATTGCAAGGATTTTGAAAAGCAGTACTTTTAGAAAGGCATTACTGGCGGTCCAATCCCGAGAAGAGATTTACCAGACAATCATTCAAACAGATGGAAGTGCCTGAAATCCTATTAACGAACAAGCACAATGTTTGAAAAAGAATGATAAATGAGTTTTTTGTGTTTTCAAAAAGGGCGTGTGCCGGAACCTTGGGGTGGGGTGGTTTTTTGATTTTGAGGCACCTACTGTACACAAAAACGGATGAGGGGTAATGCAGCCATGGTCGGATTACTGATTATTTCACATTGCAACCTGGGGCGGGAATTCTTGAATGCTGCCGAACTGATTGTGGGAAAACTGGAGGCCGCCGACGCCATTGCCGTCACCCAGACAACTGAAAGCAAGGAAATCCTGAAGGATATATCGAAAAAAATTAAATCCCTCGATACGGGCCAGGGGGTTCTGGTATTGACCGACATGTTTGGTGGTACGCCGTCCAACCTCAGTCTTTCGTTTCTGGAAGATGAAATGCTTGAAGTGCTGACTGGCGTGAATCTACCGATGGTAATGGCGGTTGCAATGGATCGCGACCGTCTCAATTTGAGCGAATTGGGGGAACGGGCGGAACAGGCTGGGAAGCGAAGCATCGCTCTTGCAGGGAAACTTTTGAAAGCAAACTGATTTTTTGGCCTTGCATGCAGATATCTCTTATTTTTAATGTCCATTACAGTTATGTAGTGAAGGAGGAACACAATGACCTTAAAGGTGGCTGTTAACGGTTTTGGCCGCATTGGAAGGATGGTTTTCAGGGCCGGTTTCAATAATCCGGAGATTGAACTGGTTGCCATTAACGACCTGACGGACACAAAGACCCTGGCGCATTTGCTGAAATATGATTCCGTTCACGGAACATTTGGGGCGGACATATCAAGTGGGGAGCGTTCTCTGATCATCAACGGAAAAGAAATCCAAGTATTCGCCGAGAAGGACCCCTCAAAACTGCCTTGGGGTGAACTGGGGGTTCAAACGGTTTTTGAATGTACGGGGCTCTTCAGGGATCGGGAAAGTGCTTCCCGGCATCTGGATGCCGGTGCCGAAAAGGTGATTATCTCGGCCCCTGCCAAGTCTCCCGATATTACGGTGGTTATGGGGGTAAACGAGCAGGAGTATAATCCTGACGAACATCATATTGTTTCCAATGCCTCTTGTACAACCAACTGTCTGGCACCGGTGTGCAAAGTTTTGCTGGACCATTTCGGCATCGAAAAAGGTCTGATGACCACCACACATGCTTATACCGGCGATCAAAGATTGCTCGATTTTCCCCATAAAGATCTGAGGCGGGCACGCGCTGCCGGGCTTTCCATGATCCCTACGACGACCGGTGCGGCAAAAGCGGTTGCCCTTGTTTTACCTCAGCTGGAAGGCAAGTTGAATGGTATGGCCATCCGTGTTCCCACGCCCAATGTTTCCGTTGTTGATCTTGTGGTCCATTTGACAAAGCCGGCAACGGCCGATGAAGTCAATCAGGCCATGGAAGCCGCTTCAAAGGGTGCCCTCAAAGGTATTCTCGCTTTTTCAAATGAACCTCTGGTTTCCATCGATTTTAATGGCGCAGCCGTTTCGTCAACTGTGGATGGGCTTTCCACCATGGTGATTGGTGACATGCTGAAGATTCTGTCTTGGTACGATAATGAGTTTGGATATTCAAACCGGATGGTCGATCTGGCTGTTTACATGGCCGGTCAATAGACCGCAGGGTCTGTATTCAATTTGTAATTACAATAACAAGGCTTTTCAGCGAAATTTCAGGGAAGGATGCTCAAAAATGTTTGAAAGAACACCTATGATTGCCGGCAATTGGAAAATGAACCTGAGTCTTGACGAAGCCGTGGCACTTGCTCAAACCATTGGCTCCGGCATCGGGGATACATCAAAGGTGGAGGTGCTGGTGGCACCGCCGTTTACACATCTTGCGGCTGTTAGGGGCGCCATTGATGAATCCAGGATCTTCCTTGCTGCACAGAACATGCACTGGGAAATGAGCGGGGCCTACACGGGAGAGATTTCAGGAAGGATGCTTCAGCAGTCCGGTTGCACCCATGTCATACTGGGGCATTCGGAAAGGCGAACGCTTTTTGGCGAAACCAGTGAAGTGGTGAATCTCAAAGTCAAAGCAGCGTCTTTTCTAGGACTGATCCCCATCGTCTGTGTGGGAGAGACCCTTGAAGAAAGGGAGGCTGAACGGACATTTGATGTCATTAAAGAACAGCTGGATTTGTCTCTTGATAATTTCAAGGCGGATCAAATGATGCCGACGACAACCATTCTGGCCTATGAGCCGGTCTGGGCGATCGGTACCGGAAAGACGGCATCCCCCGAACAGGCCGAAGAGGTGCATCAGTTCATTCGGCAATGGATTGAGAACACCTTTAATACGGGCACCGCAAGCCAGGTTCGCATCCTCTATGGCGGAAGTGTGAAACCCGATAATGTTAAAACCCTGATGACGGAGCCGGATATTGACGGAGCTTTGGTGGGTGGCGCAAGCCTTAAAGGTGATTCGTTTGTCAGCCTTGTTCGTTACCGGGAGGCATAGAAATCAAATTTTTTGTTGCAAAAACAAATGCAATGAATTATACCTCCACGATTAATCGTTTTAACTCTTAACGTTCTTAAAGAAAGAGGGCTTTGGATGTTTGCCGTTTTGATTATATTGCATGTCTGCGTATGTGTAGCGCTTATTTTGATCGTTCTTCTTCAGAAGGGAAAAGGCGCTGGAATGGGCGCTGCTTTCGGAGGGTCAAGTCAGACGGTCTTCGGCAGCACTGGTGCCACCTCCTTGTTGCATAAAGTGACCACTGGTGTTGCGATTGTCTTTATGCTGACCTCACTGGGATTGTCTTTTTTTATCGGCAAAGGCAACAAGGCTTCGATTATGCAGGACGTTAATCCGGTTGAGCAGACTTCCCAGGCCCCCGGCGCAGCAGCACCGGCCGCCGATAGTACGCAAAACAAGCAATAATCCGTTTTATTGTGCCGAAGTGGTGGAACCTGGTAGACACGCTATCTTGAGGGGGTAGTGGGCCACGCCCGTGCGGGTTCAAGTCCCGCCTTCGGCACCATCAATAAAATAAATTAGTCACGTTAAACAGGTTGCTTTTTTAAGTAGCCTGTTTTCGTTTTGGACAACAGGTTGGTCAAAATCTCAAGAACCCGCTGATGCTATTTGTTTCTTCTGATTTGATTTATGAGGGCTCGCAAATATCGAATGCTCGACAGTATCAGTGCCAGACCTATTCCGATATATAGGATGGATAGATACGGTTTAGGAATCGGGGAATGTCGCAACAATGTCCCCATTACAACCATCACCGCCACGATGATATAACTCTTCCAGGGCATGAACGAGAAGATACACCGCGTCCCTTCCATGGGCAATATTCGTCCCAGATTTTTATCCACGATTTTCAAGAATCCGAAATGATGCACCAGCAACGCTACGGCAACACCTATTGCGCAATACAACACCGATCCGTGAACGTGAAATGCCTTCAGCCAGAAAAATGAAAGAAACAAAAGCATGGTACCGACACCGAACCACATGAAAGCGGCAATAAACAATAGCACTTCTTTATTTACGGCGGGTTTAATTTTGGCGATTTTCCGATCCATGCATGTGCTTTCGCGGGAATTTTACGACCATGTTAAGCATTTAATTGCCATGAGGCAATGAAGTTTAACATTTCAAGGAAAAATTGAGTTCCTTGCGGGTTGAATGTTTTTGCGGGAAAATAATTTTAAAATGTAAGGAGGGAAGGGGGTTGGATTATCTGGAGGGCACGGTGATCTTACGCTTTTCCTCCTCAGGGTGCCGGCGGAAAAATATGGCGGTGTGGCCGATCATGCCCAGCAGTTCACAGCCGTGGGCTTTTTCGATGGTTTCGGTGATCTCTTTTTTGTCATCTTTCTCCTTGAAATCGATGAATTTCAGTTTGATCAACTCATGAGCGGTCAGCGCGTCGTCGATGGAACGGTTCAAGGTCTCCGTGAGCCCTTTCTGACCGACAAAGACAACCGGTTTCATCTTGTGGGCGAGACCCCTCAAATATCTTCTTTGAAACCCTTCCAGTTTTTCAGTCATATTTTTTTATCTTTCGTCTCAAAAAGTAAAAGTTTCAGGTGATAGTCACGATTTTATGTTAAAGTAGTATTTCAGAGCAGGAGACGTTTGTAAAGCCATCAATCCACACAGGAACTCAAGTTTCGGATAATAATCCCCGAACGCCCGCCTGAGGTGCAAAGGTGCGCCTGGGGCAACGCGGAAAGTGTCACCTTTGAGGGGC
>JAJDOH010000190.1 GCA_022340265.1 Deltaproteobacteria bacterium
ACAGGAGTGCCGACGCTTCATGACAGCGGTAAACATCGCCGGCCTCGCTTGTTTGTCATGGTGTTGAAATATTCCGGGCGGGCCTTCCGGAAAGTGGTGTGGAAATCGAGCAAGGAAACATGGTGTCGGCTGCATGAGGAACCGAATATCGCAAATAGAATCAGAGAAGGAAAAGTTGACGCGGTAGCCTGTGTGTCATGTAATAAATGTTTTGCTGCAGCAGCGAATTACATGCCCGTCTATTGTTACAATAAAGGGTTTCCAAAATAAATGGCAATAATTTGATACACTGATTTTATTCAGATATCTCCACCGTACCTCAGGCAGCTAAAATGTCAAAAAATGAGCCAACTATCCACCGCTAAAATCTCTCAGATTGTCATCCAGGCCAATAAATCGACTGACTCAAAATTCCGGACCCTGTTGCTGATTTCTCTGACAATCCAACCGGTCAGATCTCCCCCAAAAAACATCCCAATTTTCATAAAATGAAATCCCATCTGGTGGGAAAAAGACACATAGAGAGACACATAGCCAAAAAAAGCACCTAGGAAAAATTCCCTAAGTGCTTGATTTCATTCGGCGGGGACGACGAGACTCGAACTCGCGACCTCCGGCGTGACAGATCTGCACATGCCCCCCATGAATACAGGATTTCAGCAACTTAAGCTTGCAAGGGAGTCATCAGAATACATTAGAGGCACCCCATTTGGTGTCCGGATTGGTGTCCGCCCTCAATTATCAGCTGGTTTTAATTTCAAACCATTTTTTTGCCAGTTCATCTCAATTCAACCAAAACTTCAGGCCTATTTTCTGCAATCCGTAAAAGTGATTTGGCAGGGCCTTGAGGTTGCCTTCGCCCCTGCTCCCAATCTTGCACGGTGCGTGCGCTCACACCCAGCAGACTTGCAAAAGCAACTTGGGACAACGCCAGTTTTTCCCTTATGACTTTTGGCGAAGAAGGTTCTTTTAAAGTGTGCGTTCTTAACTTCTTCTGACCATTCTTGAAATCCTTGACCTCTTTTACGCCATCCAGAATTTCCTGGCCAAGATTACGATCACTCATTTTTGATCTCCTCGGCAATTTTCTTCAGAATATGTCCTGGTATAGTTGCTTTTTCATTTTTCGCATAAATGGTAAGCAACCAGATTTCCGACACAGATTTTTTCCAGTAATAGATGACCCTAACTCCGCCTCTTTTTCCTTTCCCTTCTTGCGACCATCGTATTTTCCTTATCCCACCGCTGCCCCGAATAATATTACCAGCTTCAGGGTGTTCAAAAAGATACCACTGCAAGGATCTGTATTCTTCATCAGATAAATAGCCCGGCAACAGTTTCGTGAAAAATGATGTCTCAATGAAAATCATGTAAATAAGGATACGGCATTGCCGTATCAAACGCAAGATTTTTCTGCATTCAAATATTCATGCTTCAGAAGCTTTGTTTCTGTTGTTGATCGCGAAATGTTGTGTTTTATGATTTTATTTGACACAACATTTCCAGTTGTGCTATTGCTTGAAAAGCCATCCCCAAGAGGGGGAGGGGAATTGAAAGATAGAAAGGAGTTGCCCGATGCCATACGTAAGGAAAAGAGGCAAACAACTTGTCATTGTTCATGGAAAACGGGATCCGGAAACAAAAAAAGTGGAGCAACGGATTCTCTTCACCATTTATTCGAAAGCGGAAGCCCAACAGATTCTCGGACGAAGCAATGAAAATCTGGCTTTCCAATTTCAGCAATTGCTTGGAAACCAGTATCCCGAAGTTCGCTTCAATTGGCGAAAACTCAATGACGCTATCCAATCCAATATCCATGTGCTGCCGGACCTTTACCAGTACAAAGAGACGCGCCTTCTCTCACGCTTTCGCGGGGATCTTTGTGCCTTTGCCCGGCAGTTGATGCTGGCCGATCCCCAGGATTTCATGGCGGCAAGCCATTTGATCGAAGAGCATGCTGTAGAGCTTGAGTATCTGGTTCAATTGATACAGTGGAGGCTGGATCTGCGAAAACAGGACCCTAATGAGTGGAATGTAGACAACCCCTTTTATTGGCGATTCACGCTTCAAGAACCCAGGGTACCGCCCGATATCGAAGAAGAAGTGGCCGGTTTTTATGAGAAGGGTGATTACAGCCGCGCGAAGGTCCTCTTTCGCCTGCTCATCGATTGCTTCGAAGACTATGCGGAAGGATATAACTACCTGGGACTGATCGCATTGGACCAGGAAAGGCTGGAAGAGGCCATTGGACACTTTCGCAAAACCATCGAGACCGGCCGAAAGCATTTCCCCAAAAAGATCTCCCGAAAGCGGTACTGGAGTGATCTTTCCACTCGCCCTTACATGCGGGGCTTGAGAAACCTGACCATTGCCTTGATCCGGTCAGGCCGTTACGAAGATGCCCTCAGGCTGTGCGACCGACTTGAAAAGGAGTGCATGGACGAAATTTCCGCCACAGCTTTCCGGGCCACGGCCTATCTCAACCTGGGGCACTATCAGCAGGCAGCCGATTCGGCAGTGAAAATAATAAAGTTAGATCCATCGGAAAGCCTGATTGCCGGATTTGCAGTCTATGAATTGGGTCGTACGGAAGATGCTCTGGCTCTTTTTATCCACGGGGCACTCAATTACCCCAGGGCGGCACGGATGATCCTTGGAATTCGAACCGATCCGCCTCAGAGCAGCCACGAAGCACGCGATCACAATGCAGGGATTGATATATGCAGGGACCTTAATGCTTACCTGCGGAAGGAAGGCCGAAGAGCTCGCCGGTTCTTCAAAGGTGCGGTCAAGAATGGAAGAGTCGGAGCACTTCTCAATGAGATGGACTTGGTCATTCGGAGATGGCGCGAACAGCACCCTACAGGTGAGCGAGAGGCCTTTGACCGCATGAACCTGATGCAAAAGCAAGAATTTGCCCGGCAAGAGGCACAGGAACTTTTAAGGGAAGTTGATCTGTAAGGAAAATATCAAGATTCAGTCCAGTAGACAGCTGAAGCCGACTCCTCAATAAGCGAGAGAGGGAGTTTAATCACCCATGGATTACCTGAGGAAGAATGAACAGATCGTACTCGTCTTCCACCTTAATGCACTCTTTATGACACGCCTCCAGGACCTCTTCAATGGAGAGATCTCCGGGAACCGCGATTTGGAATGTAAAATCCTCATCTTCAAAATTGGAAATGGGCCTTACATCTATTCCTGAATAAATGTGATGAAGCGCATCCACAAACTTGGCAACCGCTTCGGCTAGACTCTTGTCCATGGCTCTCGCCTCAGGCATTTGCGCACCTCCCTTTTTCTTCAACAATTTGGACAACCTCTTTTACGATTTCCAAAAGTCCGTCCAAGTGATGTTCATCCACAGGTTTTCCTTCATAATCACTCATGATACGATAAGAATAGAGCCTCCTTAATGGCAGCCGTTTGTCTTCCAACAGGCCAGGCCCCGCCTCCTCATGGTCCGGTTCAAACCAATATCCCCTCACAAAATGCTTTATGATGGCAAGATGTCGCCTCACTCTTCCCTCTTTCGGTTCTCCCAGAGCCGCCCACATGGCCTGGTAGGATGCACAATAAGCTCTCGAAGCAGCGCTGTTAATTCGCTTCTTCTTGACCAGAATCATCGCGTCATCAAGATAGGCCTTGGCAATCTCCAAACGAGATTCTATCATTTTTCGTATCCGTGTCCTTTTGCAGTCGCTACCGTCCGAGATTCAAGCCTAAACAAG
>JAJDOH010000302.1 GCA_022340265.1 Deltaproteobacteria bacterium
CAGAGATATGGATCAAAGGAAAAATTTTAAGAGATGGCTTTTATGCTTCATTGCGGCCGTTATGGTGGGGCTCATATTGATAGGCTTTTACGGCTCTCAATACACGTTGACACTTCTTTATCAGTTCTTTATCTTTCTCACCCTGGCAGCCAGTTATGATATTGTAGGCGGTTACATGGGTTACATGAACCTGGGGCATTGCTGTTTCTTCGGCGTGGGCGGCTATGTTTTCAGTATTCTGTCAGACCGCGGTTTCGCCATGATATGGGCCATGCTGGGGGGCGTTGTAGCCACGGCGATCTTTGCGATTCTCGTGGCCATCCCCTTTTTCAGATTGAGAGGCGCCTATTTTGCCCTTGGGAATTTAGGGCTCATCCTGCTGATGGAGATGGTGGCTACGAACTTTAAGGGCATTACCGGTGGTGACGACGGCATGACCGTCATGGTTGCCATGTCTGCAAGAAGCCTTTACCTGTCCTGCCTCGGAATCAGTGTCGGGACCATTGCCATGAGCTATTTTATTGGAAAATCCCGCTTCGGTCTGGCTCTTGTGAGTATACGCGAGGATGAGGATGTTGCCAGATCCTTTGGTGTAAAAACATTTCAAAAGAAACTCACGGCTTTCCTTGTGGCGGCCTTGCCGGCGTGTCTCGTCGGGGAACTGTATGCCATCAGTCTCGCCTATATCAATCCGGGCGCTCTTTTCGGCGTGGAGATCGGTTTGATGCCGGTTACAATGGCATTGCTGGGTGGAACGGGATTGATTATCGGACCGATCATCGGGACACTGCTTGTTTACAGCATTCAGGAACTCCTTTGGACCCAGCTACCTTATCTCCATATGGCCATTTATGGAGGTATGCTGATTGCCATCGGGCTTTTTTTACCGGGAGGTCTGGCACGTCTTGGCGCCTTCGAACGGATTCTCGGCAAATTTGGTTTGGATTCCCGTATTTACCGTCTGGGAAAAGCTGGGGAGAGAGACCATGCCCTTGCTTGAAGGGAAACGTATTACCAGAACCTTCGGCGGGGTTGAAGCCCTTCTTCGGATCGATTTTAAGATTCAGGAAGACGAAATCCTGGGTCTTATCGGACCCAACGGTGCTGGGAAAACCACGCTTTTCAATGTGATCACAGGCGTATATCCACCCACAGAGGGCCAGGTGATCTATAAGGGAGAAGACATCAGTGGCTACAAACCGGATCGCATCTCCAGTCTGGGCATTGCGCGAACCTACCAATTGGTGCGTACGTTTCGCGGACTTTCCGTTCTGGAGAATGTGCTATTGGGAGCATTCTACGGATCGGAAATTTCGAGGCCGAATAATAATGCTTTGGCGCTTCAACAAGCGGGCGAAGACCTGGATTTCCTAAGAATTTTGGAACTGGCAGATGACCCGGTGGAAAATTTGACCATGGGCGCCCGAAAAAAGGTGGAAATTGCGCGCGCATTGGCCACCCGTCCCAAAATTCTCCTGCTGGATGAGGTGATGGCAGGACTCAATCCCACGGAAATTGAGGAGATGATCGGGATTATTCAAAAGATCAGGGAGCGGGGAATCACCGTGGTTCTAATTGAACACCATATGCAGGCGGTAATGAACCTTTCAGATCGAATCGTGGTCATACATTACGGCCAGAAGATCGCAGAAGGGGCCCCTGAAGATGTCGTGAACAATCCCAAAGTCATCGAGGCTTATCTTGGAGATTAGTTGATGATGGATTTCAGCAATAGGATCCTCAAGGTCACGGATTTAGAAATTTCCTATGGCGGGGGCATCAAGGTGATCTGGGGGGTTTCCTTTGATGTTTCTGAAGGGGAAATTGTGAGCATGATCGGGTCCAACGGCGCAGGAAAGACGTCCACCATAAGGGCTTTGACAGGACTCGCTACACCGCTGGCCGGTGAAATCCATTTTCTGGGTCAACCGATTCACGGACGGAGTTCCGCTGATATCGTAGAGTTGGGGATGATTCATATTCCTGAGGGTCGCCAGCTGTTTCCCCAGATGTCTGTCCAGGAGAATCTTATCTTGGGGTCCTATTCCAAGAAATACAGGATTCACCAAAAGGAAAATCTTGAGACGGTGATGGCACTTTTTCCCCGTTTAAAAACCCGGCTTAGACAAAAAGCGGGATCCATGAGCGGCGGTGAACAGCAAATGGTGGCTATCGGTAGGGCTTTGATGGCAACACCCAAACTGCTCATTGTTGACGAAATGTCATTGGGCCTGGCCCCTGTGCTGGTCAAGGAACTCTTCAGTGTGATAGAAGAAATCAACAAAAAAGGTGTGACCATCCTTCTGGTGGAACAGAATGTGAAGAGTGCGCTGGCGATTGCCCATCGGGCGCTGGTGATGGAAAATGGTCGTATATCCATGAGTGGACCTGCCGATCAGATGCTCAACAACGAACATATAAGAAAAGCTTACCTCGGTCTTTAGGATTTCTTAAGATAGAATGGAACACATGAACATTTTTCTAAAAGAGGAAAAAGAATGAAACCGGAAAGAATCGACCATATTTGCATGGTGGTAAAAAAACTCGATGAGGCCGTGGAAAACTATAACCGGCTTTTGGAATTGGAACCTGAGGAGTTTTATGTGAATGAGGATGAAAAATTAAGAGTCGCGCGATATAAAATAGGAGAGGTGTATTTTGAGATCATGGAGGATACCACAGGTGATGGGGATGTGGCCAGGTCTATTGAAAAGCGGGGCGAAGGTCTATTCCTGATATCATTTAAAGTACCGAATACTGAAGAAGCGCTGGAAAAAGCAAAAAGAAAGGGCTATCGCACCATTGATGAAAAGCCTCGGCCCTGGCGAAACAGCCAATATGCGTTTCTACATCCTTCATCCACCAATGGGACCCTGGTGGAATTCATCGACGGGCCCGATTAGGAATTTTGATGGATACGTCGAGAAGTATTCTCATTATTGACGACGAGGAAAATATTCGAAAATATCTGGGTCAGTCCCTGGCCCGTGACGGGTTTGATGTGCATACCGCCCGGTACGGCAAAGAGGGGATTAACATCCTGATGCGGAAGCATATGGATGTGGTGTTGCTGGACCTGAGTTTGCCGGACATTCATGGCTTGAAAGTTCTGGAAGAGCTTAAAAAAATTGACGTTGATAGCATTGTGATCATCATCACCGCCTATGGGGATATCAATAGTGCCGTAAAAGCCATGAGACTGGGAGCTTATGATTATCTTACCAAACCCTTTGAAGTGGAAGATATTGAACTGGTCATCAACAAAGCATCCAGGATCGTTGGACTGAAGGATCGTATTGCACTCCTTGAAAGACAGGTTGACCGGGCCCAACAGGGTGAATTGATCACCCGGAGTCGCAAGATGCTGGAACTCCTCGAATTTGTAGATGAGATCGCTGTGACACCTGCAACCGTCATCATCTACGGCGAAACCGGAACCGGAAAGGAGCTGATTGCTTCCAGAATTCATCGGAATAGCGAGCGTTCAGATAAACCGTTTGTAACCATTGATTGTACATCACTTCCTGAAAATCTCTTGGAGAGCGAGCTTTTCGGACACGAACGGGGTGCTTTTACTGGAGCCGTGGGGCTCAAGAAAGGCCTTTTTGAAGTGGCAGACGAGGGTACGGTATTCCTTGACGAAATGGGGGAGATGCCACTGATTCTTCAGTCCAAAATATTGAGGTTTCTGGAGGACCGTACTTTCAGGCGAGTGGGTGGTGATAAGTATCTCAAAACGGATGTGCGTATTGTGGCGGCAACCAACCGGGATCTCAAACGGCTGGTTGCCGAAGAGAAATTCAGAGAGGATCTTTATTATCGGTTGAATGTGGTGCCATTGCATCTTGCCCCGCTTAGAGAGAGAAAAGAGGACATTTTTCCATTGATTGAGTATTTTGTAAGAGTGTTAAACAAAAAGATCGGCCGCAAAATCAGCCAGGTTTCCAATGAGGCCTTGAAGTTGATGATTGATTATGAATGGCCGGGAAACATACGGGAGTTGAGAAACGTGATGGAGAGCATGGCCATCACTGCCAAAGGGAATATCATTACGGTCAACGATCTGCCGAGGGAAATCATCGGAGTTCGCCATGAGACGGACTTCAGCGTCCCCGGACTGGCCAAGGATGGTGCCGCTCGTCTGCCAGATTTCAGAAAAGCGAAGAAGCAGGTACTTGAACGGTTTGAAAAAGCTTATTTACGAAAATTGCTGGAGAAAAACGATTGGAATGTTTCCCAGTGTGCCAGGGAAATTGACATGCACAGAAGCAGTTTCCAGCGGTTGATGCGAAAATCCGGCTTCAGCAAAAGGAACTAGGAGTTATATGGTGAACAAAATTAATTATCACAGCACAAATAATTTGTCAGAACGTGTGAATTTCGAAACGGCCCTCATGAACGGACTTGCTTCCAACTATGGTCTGTACATGCTTTCAAAAAAAGACATTTCCAAACTGTCTCCAGATATCTTGAAATCTTTAAAGGGGATGACTTACGCGCAAATTGCCTTTGAAGTCCTGAACCCGTTTCTGGGTGCCGAAATAGAAGAAAAAGATCTGAGGGCTATGCTGGATGATGCCTATGATGAGAGCGTTATCCCGACCCGGGTAGAACATCTGACCGGACAAACCCACATTATGTGGCTGACGGAAGGGCCAACGTATTCTTTTAAAGATTATGCGGCACGTTTCTTCGGGCGAATGCTCAATTATTTTTTGAAACGGTCCGGTAAAAAACGTATCGTGGTCGTCGCGACCAGCGGGGATACCGGAGGCGCGGTGGCGGATGCGCTCCACGGACTCGACAGTGTTCAGAACATCGTTTTTTTTCCGAAAGGTTCCGTTACTGAACGTCAGCGACGTCAGATGACAACCCTCTGGGATAACGTATATGCGTTTGAGGTGAACGGGGATTTTGACGTATGCCAGGCCCTGGCGAAACGGTTGCTCGGCGATAAATCCTTTGCGGAAGCAATCTATGATGACGCGGATCGTTTCACCTCAGCCAACAGCATCAGCGTGGGCCGTTTGCTGCCGCAGGCGGTCTACCCGTTTTTTGCCTATTCCCGGATAGCGGAGTATGACCAGTCCATGATAACCAGTGTTCCTTCAGGTAATTTCGGGGATATGATGGGAACCGTTTTGGCCAGGGAAATGGGGCTTCCCATTGAAAAGATAATCTGTGGTGTGAACGAAAATGATGAATTTCCAGAGTTTTTGAATACGGATGCCTACGTGGTGAAACCTTCAAGAAAATCTCCTTCTTCAGCCATGATTGTCTCAAACCCAAGCAACTTTGCGAGGCTTATCGATCTTTACGGCGGGCATGTCTACGACAAGCGGGATGAAACAGGCAAAGTGATCCAGGAAGGGGTTTTGGACGCGCTGCCGAATCTTGAAGCCATGCGCAGGGACTTCTGGTCCATCAGCGTCTCCAATCCAGACCATTACGTTGCCATTCGGGAAGTCTATGAACGTTACGGTGTTATGATGGAGCCGCACGGCGCTGTCGGGTGGCGGGCGCTGGATACGTTTTTGAAAGGTCAGCACGACCGCTTGGCGGTGATTTATGAAACCGCGGATCCGGGGAAATTTCCCGATGAAGTGAAAAAGGCGATCGACGTGATTCCAAACGTTCCAGAAAGAATTGCCCATCAGGCAAAGCTCTCTGAACGGATCTACGCGATTGATGATCCGTCTCATACCAGGAAAGATGGTTCCCTAACTGTGAGTGAAGACCAGTATAACACGGCAAAGAAAATCATATCGGAAGATATTGATGCTGAAGGAGAGAATTAGTGGATGCGCTCAAGTCCAAAAAAGGCTTTATCTGTGATATGGACGGCGTTATTTATCATGGAAATGAACTGCTACCGGGTGCGCGAGAGTTTGTAGAGTGGATGAAAGCGGAAAATAAGGAATTCCTTTTTCTGACCAACAACAGCCAGCGCTCCCGCCATGAATTGCAGCAAAAAGTCGAGCGCCTCGGCATTACCGTTGATGCCATGTTTTTCTACACGACGGCGCTGGCAACTGCGCGGTTCCTGGCCACTCAAAAACCGGGCGGCACGGCCTATGTTATCGGGGATGCGGGTCTGACCAACGCCCTCTATGAGGCGGGGTATCACTTTGATGATGTTGAACCTGATTATGTGGTGGTGGGTGAGACACGATCCTATTCCTTTGAAAAGATTCAACAGGCCATCAATCTGGTGTTGAAGGGTGCCAAACTGGTGGGTACCAACCCGGACCTTCTCTGCCCGACCAACGCGGGTCCCATTCCAGGGTGTGGCTCGCTCATCGCGCCCATCGAATATGCTACCGGTCGAAAAGCCTATTTCATGGGAAAACCAAATCCACTGATGATTCGCCACGCACTCAGATGTTTAACCTGTGGGCGGGAGGAAACCGTTTTTATCGGCGATCAGATGGAAACCGATATCATTGCCGGAATCAATGCGGAAGTTGACACTGTTTTGGTCCTGAGCGGCGTTACTCAGGAAGCGGATCTGGTAAAATATGCCTACCGGCC
This sequence comes from Deltaproteobacteria bacterium, assembly GCA_022340265.1. Classification (GTDB taxonomy): domain Bacteria; phylum Desulfobacterota; class DSM-4660; order Desulfatiglandales; family Desulfatiglandaceae; genus NaphS2. The sequence goes on from JAJDOH010000302.1 coordinate 6,532, forward strand.
GACTTATGTTGTCGGGGGTGTGGGAGACATCATCAAAAAAACAGACCAGTAGATTTCAGAAGCTCAAACGGAAGAAAGGTCAAGTCCCGAACCGGGATCCTGCGATACCCTTCCTTCCGATATCAGCTGGGAAATGCTTGCATAAAATCCTCCCACATGAAGCGGTTTCGGGATCAACAGATCAATTCCGGGAGTATTGCTAATGTGGGCGTTATCCCTCTTTGAAACATTGAAGAGGGCGATCGCCAGTTCCGGGTTGGTTTGATGAACTTTTCGGGTGAGCCATGATGTTTCTAAAAGGCTTTTGTCTCGATCCACCAAAAACAGATCAAACGGCTCCGCCTTCAGGGCTTTAAAGCATTCCCCATAGCTGTCACTGCGGGTGATGTTGAGACGTTTTTCTGAAAGAAAGCGGCATAGCAGATTGTTCAGGATGTTTTGATCTCCAAGAAACAGGATTTTTGCATCTTTGATGGATTTCCTTTTGGGTGGGTCATTTGTTTTAAGTAGGGTATGATTCAGCGGCAATGTGATATGAAAGGTTGTTCCCCCCGCTTCATGTCTGAGGACGCTGATTTTACCGCCATGCCTTTCTATTGCCGCATGGGCAAGGCTCAGTCCAAGACCTTTGTGCTCGCCGCCTTTGGTGGTGAAGAAGGGATCGAAAATCGCACCCGCCACGTCTTCCTGAATGCCACATCCGTTTTCCTGTATATAAACGCTGATCATGCCGGGATCCTCCTGAGACGTCAGGTAGATTTCGCCAGGCTTTTCAAGAGCCTCCGCAGCATTGGCAACAAGACTTGTGAAGGCGGTTTGCAGATCTGATCTTGATCCGTTAATGGTTGATGCGGTGCTGAGAGTGCTTTTGAGAATGATTTGATCCTCGGAATCTGGATCCTGGCCATAATGGATTCCCTTTGACGAACAGTATGAGGATACCGAAGACTCGATGATTTCATCTAAATGCAGCGTGTCCAGCTCGGATGGCTGATAATTATTTTTAGCATAACGCGTGAGGGCGTCCAAAAGGGGGGGGGCAGCGTCTGCCTTGTTATCAAATTCCCGGGTAAAAGCGCCGGCCATTTTTTGAAGGGCTTTAAACTTTTGATGTTGGAAAACAACTTTTTGTTCTGCAATTTTTTTTTCTATCTCAATCACGTTGAGCAACAGTGCCTTTCGACCCTCGTAACGGGTTTTTTTGATGTGAACTGCGCAGTAGACCGGTCTCCCTTGACTGTTTTTAAACTGCAGGACCTCCGGGGTCTGCATGGCTGCCCTGCCATGAATAAAATCGAGTACGGGTTGCGCATTTTCCGGATCAATGATATCCACCAGGTTTCTTCCGGCAAGTTCCGCCAGACTGTAACCCAGCCAACTACAGGCCGCCTTATTGGCGTAGACAATGATCTCCTGCTGCAGAAGGAAAAGCCCACCGGGCACATGAGCCATTAATTCCCAGGCTTTTTCCAGGTTCTTCTTTAAACGGGCATTTTCCTTTTTGAGGTTCGCAACCTTTTCTCTCAGGTCATTGTTTTCTTCTCGGAGCCTATGCCCCCAGCTGCTGGACTTTTTCTGATCGGCCATTTTCATCCGTTCTTGAACGAAATGTTTTTTTGAACACACTTGATGAATTTGAGGATATACCGTATCATAATTTTCTGAAATCTGACAGTGCATTCCTCTTTGAAAGTGCATTGCGTGTTGAAGTTCCAAGGAGAGAAAACCGTGGGCGATTCACCTTTTGTTCACCTTCATGTTCATACGGAATACAGTCTGCTGGATGGGGCCATTCGGATTGATCGAATGTTGGAGAAGGCCAAGGCCCAGGGAATGGATTCAGTAGCCATCACGGATCATGGAAATATGTTCGGTGTGGTCGATTTTTTTGATCGGGCCGCCAAGGCCGGGATCAAACCCATTATCGGTTGTGAAGTCTATGTGGCGCCGGGGGATCGAAGGGATCGCACGCCGTCTCAAAATGCGGGGCCCAATGCTTATCATCTGGTGTTGCTGGTAATGAATGACCAGGGCTATAAAAACCTGAGTACCCTGGTGACACTGGGCAATTTGCAGGGATTTTATTATCACCCGCGCGTCGATATGAGCGCGCTGAAAGAATACAATCAAGGGCTCGTCGCTCTTTCGGCCTGCCTCGCGGGTCATGTCCCCTATCTCATCAGAAATGGACAAATGGATGCCGCGAAAGAAAAAGCGCAGGAAATGGCATCTATTTTTGACGGGGGCCGGTTTTTTCTGGAACTCCAGGCGAACAAAATGTCGGAGCAAAGGGTGGTCAATCAAGGGCTTCGAGACCTTTCGAAAGATCTATCCATTCCCATGGTTGCCACCAATGACTGCCATTACCTGAGCAAGGAGGACTACGAGGCCCATGATGTTCTGCTCTGCATACAAACCGGGAAAAGTGTAGATGAGGAAAAGCGGCTTAGATTTACGTCTAATGAATTTTATTTTAAGAGTCGTCGGGAGATGGAAGAGGCTCTCCCCGATGACGCCGGAGCGCTGAACAACACCGCCTATGTGGCGAGTCTATGCCAGTATGAAATGCGGTTTGGCGAGTATAAATTCCCCGTATTCCATGTTCCGGAAAAGCAAAGCCTGAATGACATGTTAATGGAGCTGGCCCGGAAAGGCCTGGAACGGCGGCTGGTCCAAAAAGAAGACGAAGAGGGGCCAATAGACCCTGAATCGCGTCGGGAGTATGAGGAGCGGTTACAATATGAGCTCAAGACTATCCTGAAAATGGGTTTCGCAGGGTATTTCCTCATTGTGGCCGATTTTATCGAATATGCCCTGAATCATGACATCGCCGTGGGTCCCGGCCGTGGGTCCGCTGCCGGCTCTCTGGTGGCGTACTGCCTGAATATCACCAATATCGAGCCCATCAAATACGGACTCCTTTTCGAACGATTTTTGAACCCGGCGCGCATCAGCATGCCCGATATTGATATCGATTTTTGTATCAATGGCCGGGATCAGGTCATTCAATACGTGGCGGACAAATATGGCCGAAGCAATGTCAGCCAGATTATCACTTTCGGCACCATGAAGGCCAGGGGTGTCATACGGGACGTGGGCCGAACCCTTAATGTCCCCTTGAGCGAAGTGGACCGAATCGCCAAGCTGGTTCCTGAAGGACCCGGTGTCAAACTGGACCGGGCAATCCGCGAAGAGCCTGAGCTTCAGAGTCTTGAAAATGCTCCCGGAATACCGAAAAAACTGTTGAGCATCTCCCGGTCCCTCGAGGGCTTGGCGCGGCATGCATCCACCCACGCATGCGGAGTGGTTATTTCGGACCGGCCGCTTACGGAATATTTGCCCCTTTACAAAGGGAGCAAGGGTGAAATCATGGCCCAGTTTACCATGGACAAGGTGGAGAAACTGGGGTTGATTAAGTTTGATTTTCTGGGCCTGAAGACACTGACGGTGCTTAAGGAGGCGTTGAAACTTATTGAAGCATCCACCGGTCTGAAAATCGATCTCAACCGGATTTCCCTGGAAGACAAAGGAACTTACCAGCTGTGTGCGGATGGTAAAACAACCGGTGTATTTCAATTGGAAAGCTCGGGCATGAAGGAGTTGTTGCGAAAACTCAGCCCGGAAATCTTTGAGGACATCATCGCATTGGTAGCCCTTTATCGACCGGGCCCGCTCGGCAGCAACATGGTGGATGATTTCATCAACGGAAAGCATGGAAAGATCAAGGTCTCCTATTTTCTGCCGCAGCTGAAACCCATTTTGAAGGAGACCTATGGGGTGATTCTGTACCAGGAACAGGTGATGAAAATAGCCCAGGTATTGGCCAATTATACCATGGCGGAGGCCGATGAACTGAGAAAGGCGGTGGGGAAGAAAAAGCCCGAGGTGATGGCTAGGCATCGAGCCAGGTTCATCGAAGGTGCCAGGGAAAACGGCGTTTCAGCGGACATGGCGGAAAAGCTTTTCGGATTGATCGAGAAGTTCGGCGGATACGGATTCAACAAGTCCCACTCTGCGGCGTACGCCATGATCGCCTACCAGACCGCCTACCTCAAAGCCCACTACCCGGTACAGTTCATGTGCTCTCTTTTGACCCAGGACATGGGCAACCAGGATAAGACCATCAAGAATATTGCAGAATGCCGCACCATGGGGATTCAAATTCTGCCGCCGGATGTGAACGAAAGCCAGGCGGATTTTTCAGTGGTGGAAGACCAGATCCGGTTTGGATTGGCCGCAGTCAAAAATGTGGGTCAGAAAGCCGTTGAAATGCTGATCGAAGAAAGGGACAAACACGGCCATTTTAAAGGACTATTGGACTTCTGCCGCCGGATGGAAGGGAGCAAAGTCAATCGCAGGGTATTGGAAGGTCTGATACAATGCGGTGCATTCGATTTTACCAATGCCTTTCGCTCCAGACTTTTCGAGGGGTTGGACGACGCGCTCAAACTTTGCGGGGCCAGGCATGACCCCAATCAGCTCAACATGTTTGGTTCCCTTGATCTGGGGGAAGGGGAGGCCGG
>JAJDOH010000324.1 GCA_022340265.1 Deltaproteobacteria bacterium
CACCACGGCTTTGATGATGGATAAAAGGGTCAGTTTGACGTCGCCCACCGTAAACCCGATACTTTCCAGCAGTGAAATGGTCCGGTCCAGAAACCCGATGATATTGAGCGCCGCCAGCAGCCAGCAGACCAGGGCAATGATCTTGGACCAGAAACGGTCCAGAATGACAGACGTCACCAGTTGAATGATGATCCAGGCGATGGACAGATTTAAAGCCAGTTCCAGAAGGAGTGTTTGGTATCCAATGCTTTTCACGCCCTGAATGCACAACCAGAGGACGAATACACTGAAAATAAGCGGCAGGAGCTTGCTCAGGCGGGTTAGAAAACCACTGGCATGACGACTTTTAAAAGATGATTCTTTTATCCTGGAATCGATAATCTTTCGGATCCACCGTCCGAGCAGTGTTCCGACAATCCAGGCCCCCAGCAGAACCGATATTTGGACCAGCAAATGGACCAGGTTTTCCCAGATGAAAACGTTGGAGGCGATCCAGTCTTTCAGAATATGGAATCTTTTCTGGAGCACATCAATGGTCAGGTACGATTTCATGATTTCTCCATAATCAGAAAGTTATGATTTCAAATCCCTTTTGGGATTTCTTGCTGTTCACCTGATACCGCACCATGGGCGCATTATCATTAAGGTTTAACGATATCACAAAAAAGAGTGACGCCAAAGCAAATTTCAGCATGGAATCGATCATACTTCCTGTTCGCACGACAGATCAGGCATTCAGAAAGCGAATGTCAAACAATTCGACTACCGGAAGCCTTAAAAAAGAGTTTTACATATAATTTGGAATTCAAATACATGATTAACCCTATTTATGAAACGAAAATTGAAAGCTATAAACACTGAATATGGAAATGTAAGGGTATCTTTCATTTTGAAAGTGAAACCGGCGCTTGGGCCTCTTCCAGGCGCTTCGCATATTTGTGGCGATCCGAAACGATCAAGTCAAATCAGGTGTCTGGTGTGAAAAGCTCTCTGATCAGGATTTTACTCGTGGAAGACGACGAAGATGATTTCGTTCTGTTTAAGCACTTGATATCCAAGATTAAAGCATCCCGATTTGAAATGGAAAGAGCGAAAACCTACGAATCGGCCATGGAGCAGATGTCTAGAGGAGATTTCGATATCTGTTTCCTGGATTATCGCCTGGGTGCGCATACCGGTTTGGAAATTTTGGAACAGGCCTCTTCCATAGGTTTTGACGCACCCATTATATTTCTGACGGGATACGGGGATTATGCAACAGATGTCCAGGCCATGAAATCGGGTGCCTCCGACTACTTGATAAAAGGTGAATTTGATGGTGCACTACTGGAACGGGTGATACGGTATTCCCTATCCAGGGATCGGTTAAAACACGATCTGAGAAAAGCATATGACCAACTGGAAACTCGTGTTGAAGAGAGAACGCGGCAGCTTGCCGAGGCCAATAATGAACTACTGAAGGAAAATAATATCCGTCGTACGGTTGAAAAGGAGTTGAAGGAGTCAAAGCGTCTGCTTGATGGCATTATCTCCGCGGTTCCGGACATCGTTTACAGACTTGACGAAAACGGAAAGGTCACCTTCCTAAGTGAAGCAGTCAGGGAATATGGCTATTCTCCAGCGGAGCTGATTGGTGGGTTTTTGTCAAATCTAGTTCATCCGGCCGACAGGAAGAGGATATATTATCACATTCACGAGAGAAGGACCGGGGTCAGAAGTACAAGAGGGGTGGAGCTGAAACTGCTAAGAAGAAACGCGAGCAAGCCGACGCCGGATGGAGATTCTCTTTTGCGGAACAAGGAACCGGTTTTTCTCCTGAGTGCCCAGGGGCTTTACGAGACCGACGAGCTCGGTACCAGGATGTTTATCGGTAGCCAGGGAATATTAAGGGATATCACGCCTCTTAAACAAGAAGAAGAGGCGAGACGAAAACTGCAGGCGCAACTTCGGCAGGCCGAGAAATTGGAGACCATCGGTACCCTTTCTGGCGGAATTGCCCATGATTACAATAACCTCTTGAGTGCGGTCCTCGGAAATATCAACCTTGCTCGGATCGGTGTTGAAACGGGCAGCAAAATCTATTCTTACCTTGTTGCGGCAGAGGCCGCCACTCTGCAGGCTGCGGAGCTCACCCGCAAATTTATTACCTTCAGTAAGGGCGGCAGTCCCGTCAAAAGGGAACAAAAGCTCTCCCCTGTTCTGAAAAAGGCCTGTGAATCCATTGCGTCCGAATTCCCCTTGAATTATGAACTGTCTTTCCCTGAAGACCAATTGACCGTTGAAATCGACGAAAAACAGATAGTTATCGCCATTGAAGGTATTTTGCAGAATGCTGTGGAAGCAATGCCCGAATGGGGTACAATTGAAGTGAAAGCGGAGAATATCTCCTTCTCGAATGATAGGTCTGATAAGTTATTAGCCATGAAGAAAGGGAAATATGTGAAAGTTTCGATTCAAGACCATGGCCGCGGAATTTCGAAGGCGTCTCTTCCTCATATCTTTGATCCGTATTTTACGACAAAGGAAATGGGCGCCCGGAAGGGGTTGGGAATGGGGCTTTCCATTGTTCATTCCATCATTGAAAAGCATGGTGGGTATATTTTTGCCGAATCCGAAGTGGGTGAAGGGACAACCTTTGAAATCTACATTCCGGCCAAGAGCCAGGTCCGGGAACCGGATCCTCTTTCCTCAGTAATGAAGATGCCCTGAATGAAAAAAGGGCTTCAATCGAATTTTCTCCCATAACCGTCATAAAGATTTGAAAGACGCGTACTTGGCCGCATCCACGTCCACATGAATGACGGCGCACTTTCCCCAGTCCATGGCGCGGCGGATGGCGCTTTTAAGACCCGCCGGATCTGACACCCGTTCTCCCATGGCGCCCATGGCCCGGGCGATCAAATCAAAGCGGGTGTTCCATTTGTGTCGATCCGGTTTTCCAGCATTTGCCCCCTTTGTTTCCGGATTCAAGAAGAAAAAGGGATCGGGTTTAACGGGGTTTGAAGTATTGTCACATAGCACAATGAAGATGACTGGCAGATTCAACCGAACACTGGTTTCAATTTCCCTTTGACCCAGGCACATGGCGCCGTCCCCCATGACGGCGTAGACCTGACGCTCCGGAAAGGCGGCCTTGGCGCCGATGGCATGGGCTGCCCCGGATCCCACATATCCCATTTTCGGTGCGTCCAGAAGGGAATTTGGATGCCGCACCTCATGAAAATGATGGCACCATGCGGCGGTACGGCCCCCGTCAATGACGAAAATGGCGTCCTCATCGAAGATTTCCTGGCAAATGTGGGGAACCTGGGCCGGGTTGAGGGGTGCATTTTTGTCATCCAAATGCTGGTCCAGTTTCTTGCGCATATCATTGCAGGCCTTTTGATAGGCCGCCGTTTTCTTAGTGCGCCCGTCCAAATGGTTGATGGTCCTGATATCTTTCAGCCGTTCAATCAGCTCAGTCAAGAAGCCCTTTACATCCCCTAAAACCGCCAGGTCGGTGGCCCTGTTGGCACCCAGTATCTCCGGGTCCGGGTCCACCTGAATGAGCTTCTGGGATGAAGGCGGGGCCCAGTGGGGTGGGCACCCCCATCCATCGGCTTCATCCAGTCTGGAACCCAGAACCAGGGCCACGTCCGCATCATTGCGAATTTGCGTGACCACGTCCCCGTAGATCACGGGAACGGCCTGCTCCGAACGTTCGTCCATGGCGGATCTGGCGCTCCAACTGGTGGTGACGGGAGCGCAAAGGAGGGCGGCCAGCGCTTGAAGTTCCGTAAATGCCTGACTGTGAATGACGCCGCTTCCTGCGTGAATCATGGACAGTTTTGCTTCGGAAAGCAATCGGGCCGCTGCCTCCACCTGTTGGGGGACCACCGGGAGTGGATCGAAGGTTTGATAACTGGAAGGTGCGCGGAACCAAGCGGGGTTCAGGTCATAGTCGGTGCTCATGATATTCTCGGGGATATCAATGTGCATCACGCCGGGCCGGCCTGTTTTGCTTTTGCGCAATGCGGTCTGGAAGATCTCGGCGATTCGGGCGTGGGTTGTGACATTGCAGCTCCATTTGGTGATGGGCCGGGTGGCATCCACCTGGGGGAAATACTGAAAGGTGCCGCCCCGATCCGGATAGCTGATGCCCTCGCGCCGGGTACTGGTAATGAGCAGGATGCGGTTCTCTTCCGCATTCTCCAGGGCCACACCGGCCAGCACATTGGCCACACCGGGGCCGTTGCTGGCGATGCAAACCCCCAGTCTTCCAGTCAATCGCGCATAGGCACCGGCCATATGTACCGCATCGGACTCGTGTCTGGGGGTAATCTGCCGGATGCCGTTGGGCCCAAAGGTCGAATAGAGGCCGAAATAGGAGCCGTCAATGATACCGAAAACCGTATCAACGCCTTCGGCCGCAAGGATTCTGGAGACAATCCCGCCGCCTTTGATGGTCTCCTTTTTATTGGAAATTGTCGGAAATTTCATGATGATCAGTCCTTTTTTGATTTCTTATGGGCCAGATAAAATCTAAAGACCTCTTCACTGGTCTTAAGGGGGGTGTAGCCGAATTCCTCTTTCAGCTTCCGGTTGCTCAGGACTGGCCGGTATTTCAGGAAAACCACCTGTTCCGGACCATAGGGGGGCAGGTTGTCGTCCAACAGTTCAAAGAGCGGGCCCATTTGATTGGGAAGAATCTGACCCAGATGGTTCTGAGCTTTATGAAGTTTTTCCACCAGCGGATGAAGGCTTATGGGGAGAAATCCCGTGAGCATATCCTGAACCAATTGAAAGTTCATGATGACCGGACCGATGATGGACGGAATGGAATGTTTGACGTTTTTTTGAAACCCCTTCATTTTCTGAAACAATCCAAAAAGTTTCTCAAGCAGGGTGTCTGAAACCTCCACATAGGGCCTTTTCAAAATGCGGGCGATCTGTTTCATGGTGAGGGTCCCATCCCCTGCCAGATTGTAGGTCCCTTCCTTATTCTCCGTGATACCCATTCTGATGCAGTTCACCACGTCCTGATCCCAGATAAAAACAAAAGGAGATGCAGCCCCCTTGATCCCCAGGACAATCTTTTTTTCGAACAAATTGGTAATCTGGTTGGAAACGTTCTCCCCCAGGATGGTCCCGGGACGAAAGACAATCTGTTTCAACTGAGGGTACTGGGCCCGATATTCCGCCAGCATTTCCTCCACCAGCCGTTTGTGGTACGAATAGGGAAATTGCCTGTTTCCGCGGATGGGATCGCTTTCCGTCAGCAACGGCGTATTGTCGGCATAATAACCGTATGCGGCGCCGCTGCTGGTGATGATGATTTTTTCCACCCGGTTTTCGATGCAGGCGTTCAAAATATTCTGGGTGCCGATCACGTCAACGGAATACGCCAGGTCCCGTGAACGCCCTTTGGGCGGGGTTACGATGGTGGCCAGGTGCACAATGGTGTCCACTGCATGGGTTTTGACGATTCCACTGATTTCAAGGGACCGCACATCCGCTTTCACATAGGTGACGTTTTGCTCCCTTTCACCGGCGGCCGGTTCCCTGATATCGGCGGCGAGGATATGTTTGATGCCGTCGGGATTTATTGCCAGTGCGTGGACCAGGTGTTTGCCGAGATATCCGGAAGCGCCGGTTACCAGGACGGTTTTGGGCGGTGTCTTTGCTGCTTTTTCTTCTGTTTGCGCTGTCATCTATTCTCTCTCCATTGGCTCATGGTTCGCCCTATCCGGCCGGTTCCGCATGCAGGTCCTTGAAATCCTTTAGATTTGGCGCCCACATGTGCTTTACGGGGTTTACATCGATGTGAATGACGGAACATCGGCCGGAGTCCCGTGCGGCCTGGATGGCACCCCCAAGCGCTTTGGGGTCGTCCACGCGTTGACCGAAAGCGCCCATGGCCTCCGCCAGTTGATCGAATCGGGTCTCTCCGATGTCCGTGTTGATGCATTCCCCGGGACTCAAGGTTTTGAGCAGAAGTGTCTTGATGGGTCTAAGTGTAAAGAGCTGATTCATTTTGACCATGCCCCACTGTTTATCGCAAAGGACCAGATAAATGACCGGTAAGTTGTACCGGACAGCGGTTTCAATCTCCTGCTGATGAAACCCCATGGCCCCATCGCCGATGATGCAGTAAACTTGACGTGTTGGATCAGCCACTTGGGCGCCCAATGCCTGCGAGACGCCGGCTCCCAGGTGAGCCATTTTGGGCGTTCCCACAATGGTATTGGGTCTTTTCACCTGGTGAAAAAAGAGTCCCCAGATGGAGGTGTTGCCGCCGTCAATAACCGCAATGGCGTCATCATCAAAAATGTCCTGGCAGATGTGGGGAACATGGGCCGATGCCATGGGGCTGCTCCCATCTGAAAGGTGTTTTTCCAGTTGGCTTCGCCTGGCACGGCACCCCTTTCTGAGCTCAAGCGTGTTATGTCGACGGTCCTCCAGATTCATTTCCGCCCTGCGCTTCTGAAGGGATTTCATGAGCTGTTTCATGAAGATTTTCACGTCGGCCAATACGGCAAGGTCGACCGGTTTGTTGAAACCGAAAACCGCCTCATCCAGATCCACCTGAATCAGTTTCTGTCTGGATGGCGGTGCCCAGTAAGGGGGTTTGCCCCACCAGTCCGTTTCTCCCATGCGACTGCCCAGGGCAAGCACCACATCGGCTTTGTTTCTGAGCTCGCTGGTGGGGGAAAGATAGATCATGGGAATGGATTGATTACGACGCTCATCCATGGCGCTTCTGGCGCCCCAGCTGGTACTGACCGGGGCTTCAAGGAGCTCCGCCAGTTCCATGAGTTCCTGATGGGCTTGCCCATGGATGACGCCGGTTCCGGCGTGAATCAGTGGAAATTTGGCTCGCACCAGCATGTCCGCGGCCTTTGTCAACAGTTCGGGAACCGGCGGCACGGGATCCAGCGAGCGATAGGATGCGGGATCACGAACCCATGCCGGGTCCCAGGGGCATGAACTGTTCATGAACCTTTCGGGAACGTCCACATGAACAACGCCAGGCCTCCCCGTATGGGAAATACGAAATGCGCTACGCATGACGTCGCTGATTCTTTCGGCAGCCGTGACCGCCCCATTCCATTTGGTGATGGGCCGGGTGGCATCCAATTGGGGAAGGTAACGGTAGACTCCTTTGGGATCGCCGGAGGCATCGGTTTCACAGGCAGCGCTTGAAATCAGAAGCACGCGATGTCCTTCCGCGTTTTCAACGGCAATGCCGCTTAAAGCATTTGCCAGACCCGTCCCCCTGCCCGCAATGCAGACGCCCAAGGTCCCGGTGATGCGCGCACAAGCCCCTGCCATGTGCACGGCGTTGGTATCGTGTGTGGGTGAAACCAACCGGATCCCTTCTGATTCGAGAGCGCTGCATAATTGGGCAAGTGAGCTGTCAGGTATTCCGAATACGGTCTTAACACCTTCCGCGGCAAGCATTTTTGAAATGATTCCGCCGCCGTTGATGGTTTCGTTCTGGTGGGGTCGAGAAACAGTCATGGGTCGCTCCTGTGAATAGTTCGGGCGAAAAACGATTTGCCCGAACTTAGAGAAAATTCATAATGCCATAGCTTTTTACATAATATTCTTGACAGCCACAAGCCTTTTGAAGAAGCATAAGCCATAAAAACTGCAAAATTTCCAAAAGAACATCACTATTCCGCACACCGGGGGGAAGACCATTGGACGCAGCGGCCATCGATCAAATCCGGCTCAATTTCAACCCACAGGGGATGTTAGTGCTCAATGCGGCCATCGGACTCATGATGTTCGGCGTGGCCCTTGACCTCAGGCTGGATGATTTCAAGCGGATCATCGTCTCCCCCAGGGCGCCCGGGATCGGATTGATTGCCCAGTTTGTTTTTCTTCCCGCCTTCACTTTTCTGCTGACCCTGGTGCTACGACCCCAGCCATCCATCGCCCTGGGTATGATTCTGGTGGCATCATGCCCGGGAGGCAATCTTTCCAATATCATAACATATCTGGCGAAAGGGAACTGCGCCGTATCCATCAGCATGACGGCGGTCTCCACAGCAGCGGCCATCCTTATGACGCCCCTCAACCTTTCGCTCTGGGGCAGCCTGAATCCCGATACGGCGGTGATCCTGAAAGCGGTGAGCCTGAGTCCCATGGATGTTTTTACCACCATCTTTCTGATTCTGGGGGTACCCCTGGTGGCAGGGTTAACCTTGAGCCGTTTTTTCCCTTTCCTTTCCCACAAGGTGCGAAAGCCCTTCAAGATATTTTCCCTAATCTTCTTTATCGTTATCATCATCGGCGCCCTGGCCGCCAACTGGGCCATTTTTGTGCAAGTGATCGGGGTGGTGATGCTCATTGTGCTGCTTCACAACGCCCTGGCCCTGAATCTGGGATACTGGTCCGGCCGCGTCGCCGGTCTGGCGGAACGGGATTGCCGGGCCGTTTGCATTGAGGTGGGCATTCAGAATTCGGCTCTGGGGCTGGTACTGGTGTTTAATTTTTTTGAGGGCTTGGGGGGAATGGCCATCCTGGTGGCCTGGTGGGGGATTTGGCATATTATTGCCGGGCTGATTACCGCCTTTATCTTTACAAAGCGGTCGCTCCCCGCTTATCAGGCAGGGTGATACGCTCATGGGCCGTAAAACGTTTTCCGGAAAAGTGGTTGTGGTGACGGGGGCGGCCAGTGGTATCGGTCTGGCCATCTGTGAAAGATTTGCCAAAGCAGGGGCGCTCCTGGGTTTGTTGGATATGGACGCGATTCGCCTCGGAAAGGCCGAAGAAATGATAGGTGATCATGGTGCCCAATGCTTCAGCGTGCCTTGTGATGTTTCGCGTCAGGATGCCTGCACTACGGCCATTGATCGGATCATTGAGCGTTTTGGCGGCATCGACGTACTGGTGAACAATGCGGGCATCACCCAAAGGAGTGCTTTTGTGGATACGGACATTGCCGTTTTTGAAAGAGTAATGGCCGTCAATTTTTTCGGCGCTCTTTATTGTACCAAAGCGGCGATTCACAGCCTGATAAGACGAAGTGGACTGATTATCGTCAACGAAAGCATCGCGGGCATTGCGCCGCTCCTGGGTCGTACCGGATATAGTGCCAGCAAGCACGCCCTTCATGGGCTTTTCACATCGCTTCGAACCGAAATCAGGGGAACCGGGACCCATGTGATGGTGGTTTGTCCCGGTTTCGTGGAGACCAACCTGCAGACGCGGGCCCTGGGGGCCGACGGGAATGTGACGGTGCGCCCCCAGTCGCGGGTGGGAGGACAGCAGACGCCGGAAAAGGTGGCGGATATCATCTACAAAGGAGCCATCAGACGAAAAGATCTGCTGGTGCTGACGCCGGTAGGAAAAATCACCTGGTGGATGAGCCGATTGGTGCCGCCCCTTTACGAGCGGATCATGGCGAAACAATTGAAATCCGAACTGGATTGAAGGAGGAGGTAAAGATGAGCCAATTTATGCAGATTGATATCCGTGTGATCCCTTTTTTCGAAACCCCTTTTGAAAAGCGGTTTCCTCACTTGGTGGAGTTATTCCGGCGGTTATCTTTTGGAGAAGTTCTGAAAAAGGACCCTTCCTTTTATGAATTGATCGATACCCTGGTGACCATTGTGGACCACCCGGAAACCCCTTCGGAAATAAAGGACTTGGTGGGTCCCTATGTTATCGAACTGGGAAAACTCAAAGATCAGGCCCGTGAATATCTGTTGGCCCGACGTCTTGACGATCTGGACCAGACGCTGTACCGGATCGAAGATCAGTTTGAAGATCTGGAAGGGGCAGTTTAGGCCCCGGTTCCAGGCTGCAAGTGAAAGGGAACCGGCCCATTCAACCGGATCCCTTCAAGGTCCATGGCCACGTCATAGACCAGAACCTCCACGCCGTTTAAAACGGCCTTTCTCAATTCTTTTCCGTAGGCCTGGTCAATGTGGTCCGCCGGTTCAAAGCGGTCCGCATCCATCCGTTGAATGAGATAAAACATCACCGAGCGATGCCCCTTTTCCACCTCTTTCTGGAGTTCAATCAAGTGCTTCAGGCCCCGGGAGGTTACGGCATCGGGGAAGCAGGCAAGACCGCCCTCCACCAGGGTGCAGTTTTTGACCTCAACAAAACAGCGGTTCCCCCCCTTTTCCAATAGCAGGTCGATGCGGGAATTCTCACCGTATTTGACTTCCCTTCGAATTGTTTCATAGCCAGCCAGTTCAGGGATGTCACCTGCTGAAACGGCGGCTTCGGTGAGCCGGTTCGGCACCATGGTGTTAACGCCTACCAGCGAGTCTTCCATTTGGATCATCTCCCAGGTGTATTTCAAGCGGCGTGACGGTTTGTTGTGGCGGGAGAGATAGATCTTTCGTCCGGTTTCACAGCAGGTTTTCATACTCCCCGAGTTGGGGCAGTGGGCGGTGACCACATGATGGTTCCGTAGCTTGACGTCGGCCATGAACCGTTTGTACCGTTTGATGAGTGTTCCCTCTATGAGTTTGGGCCATTTTAAAGTGGCGGTCGGATATATTTGATTTCGGGGCATTGCGATTTTTTCTCCTCATAACGCCACATCCAGCATACAGGATGTTCTGTGGCAAAGGTTTGAAAGGGCCATGAACGAGCAAATGTTTATTGACATAAATGTTTTTTAATTCTTATTATATAATTTGTATACACTTGATTTTTGGACCGTATTTTCATGAGGGTAAGGTAACACTGCCTTTGGTATCGGACAAATTTTTATGGGTGAAGATTCCAAAAAAAAGTTGGTTTTAGATAAAGAAGCTCAGAAACTGTTTGATCAGCTCGGGGGCATTGACAAACGTGAGCGGGGTTATGCTTCCGGCGGTGGAGGCCTTAGCTCGGATCCACTGGGCGAAGAACAGGAATTGCTGGATTTATGGCGCATTGTTGTGGCGGATTTTGTCTATGTTCTGGGCAACTTCTTTTATAAAATCAAATT
The DNA here is from genome assembly GCA_022340265.1 of Deltaproteobacteria bacterium. Classification (GTDB taxonomy): domain Bacteria; phylum Desulfobacterota; class DSM-4660; order Desulfatiglandales; family Desulfatiglandaceae; genus NaphS2. The sequence continues at coordinate 10,937 of JAJDOH010000324.1, forward strand.
GCACGGAGTGAAATCGGTTAGAGCCGAAGATGTGGCGCCCATCATCGACATGCTGAGTAAGATCCATGAAATGAGCGAGCGGGATGCCAGAATCATGATCCGCTATCGCGGTATGAGAATGCCCAATGAGAAACCGGATTTCGAACGGGTGGATTATGTGGTGACTTGTGATGGCTTTATGGTTGATATTCCCATCATGAAGGCCCTTGCCAACCGAAAAGGCCTTACCATGAGCCACCTGCCGGGCAAACTGAAAGCGGCCTTTGATCGGTTTTCTTCCCTGGACATCCATTCCATTTGTTTTACCCTGGGGAAATGGCAGCAGCGTGACCGTGATATGATGTGGACGACCCTTCAGGCTGCGGGACGGTTTTTCTGTGTCTATAAAACCAAAATACCGCCTGCAGGCCATGAAGATGGAGAAGAAGCGTATCAGGTGGTTTACAATGAGCAGGGCGAACCGGATCCGAACCTGACGCTTTTGGCTGCCGCTAACGGACGCTCGATTGGTTATATCCAGTCGCTGGTTCACAAGTTGCGTGAGTTGACGACCCAACCTAAAGGGGTGGACGCGCTGGCCCATTACGTCAGTAGCTATGATGCGCTATTTGCATTTAAGAACGTGCAGCAAAAACTGAGGAAACCGCCGCTTGAAATCAACAACCTGAGGCGATTGGTCATCAGTGATGATGATGAGACGTTCACGCCTGCGAAGAGCGAGGTTGTGCGCATGATCGCGCAGCACCTGGGCGGCTCGCCGCAGGAACTTGTGCAGACCATTGACAGCGTTTACGGCAATGATTTTTCCCTGTTGAGTGCCGGAAATTTGAATGCAAGACTCGCAAGGGTTTCCCGCCTGCTCGATTCTTCCAAAAGATATTCTGTCAGTGAGCGGGCCGAGAAGGAAGTGCTCAATTCTGTTGAAACGCGCCTTAGGCAAGTACGCGATGATGTCTTTGAAGAAATTACTTTGCATGATGTCGACACCCTCGGAAGGGATGAGAAAGAGAGTTCGCTCGGGCAGATTCTATCCCAAAAACTGCAGGGTATGGTGGCTTATTTCAAAAGGCGCGTCCTGACCAAGAAGAAAATCAGGGACATGGTGCGGACCCCCATTGATTTTGATGACCAGGATTATGAGACCATTGCCAGGGAATTTGATGTGTCCATTGAAGAGGCAAAGGCGTTTCTGGCATTGTTGAAAGGCTGTTTTGATCCTTCAGCGAACTTCGTGAGGGGTTCATTCGAAAAGAATATTCCTCACATGGCCAAATACGGGGTAAAGGTTTTCGGGTTTTTGTGGCATTATTTAAAAGAGACCATGAGTCGCAGGGACCGTGTTGCTTTTCTTAATTCTTTCCAGTCGTTGATCTTAGAAATGCAACAGTCACCGGCGGCGTTGGTATTATTGCTGGAAGATTTTTTCCGAAAGCCCTATGAGGTGGTCTTTTCGGATCGGAACGCTTTGATTCTCGCCAATGTGCTGCTTCGAAAATATAATAAGGAACTTCACAACGACATTGAAGTTACACCCGAAGAGGTCCTCCTGGTCCGGGAAGGCTTAAGCCCGGAAGCGAGGAAGGCCGCGGGTGACGCCATTGATCGTCAGACGGATGCGTTTTTTCAAAAGATCAGAACCATTCACGGGAAATTTCTGGCCGCTTTGCGGACGGGCGAAGAAAAAGGTGGCATACCCCCGCGGTTTCTGCTTTCACTTGAGCGGGAATGCTTCATATTCCTGGCGCTGATCGGAAGACCCCACGGTCATGCGGTTTTAAAAAGTGCCGTTAGAACCTACGGCAATCCCGCATCGGAAATCTACCAGGCGAAAGCGGGAAAAGGGTTCCGGGAGGCCTGCTTAAGACATCTCAGGGTTGCCGTTCGGGGGTTGTCCCGCTATGAGGACAAAAAAGACCTGCCGCTCCTGATGGAAATTCGAAAGATGGAAAGGGACTTTATGGCTGCCGGTAAAGATGGGGCCTACAGAGATTCGGTCAAGAAGGCCATGGAGTGGCTGGATATCGCTATAGCGATATTGCCCGCCTAGGACCGACCTGATAATCCTGTTTTATGTTAAACCGAACGTTTAAGCAACCGGGCCACCCTTGCCAGGAAACGTTTTCGGGCTATGGGTTTGGTCAGGTAGTCATCGGCACCTGCATCCAGACCTTCCAATTCCGATTCCTCTTCGTCCTTGGCTGTCAACATCATGATGGGAATATTCCGAGTCTCTTTCCGGCCCTTGAGTTCTTTGATGAGTGCCACGCCGTCCATTTCCGGCATGACATAATCGGTGACAACCATGTCCGGATCTTCCGTTGATGCCAGCTTCAAAGCTTCTACGCCGTTTTGTGCCGTGATAACCAGATAGTCCTGTGATTCCAGCAGATGCCGGAGCAGCTTCAGAACGACGAGATTGTCGTCAACCACAAGAATTTTTGTTGGGCAGTCGGTTCTCAGCAGACATTCATCTTCAACGATATCCTCATCTTTCGGTATTGCATCTTCATTCAGAGAAGCATCCACGTCGGGGCTCCGGGATTCGCCGGTGATTTCAGGTGGGGCCACGCGAAAAATCTCTTCGATGGTGGTAACCCCTTCCAAGGCCTTTTGAATGCCGTCATAGCTCATGGCGTGGTATCCTTCAGATAAAGCCACCTTTTTGAGCTGTTCGCTTGACAAACGATTTGAGATGGTATCCTTTAGTTTAGGCGTCAGGGTTAATATTTCAAAGAGCCCCAGACGACCGGAATAGCCGGTGTGCTGACAGGCTTCACATCCTTTGCCTTTCCAAAAGGCCACGTCTTTCCTGTTTCCAATGTATGGCCCTATTTCCTCCAGTTGTTCGGAATTCAGATTATCCGGCGCTTTGCAGAATTTGCAGATTTTTCTGACAAGACGCTGTCCGAGCACGGCAATCAGGGAGGAAGACACCAGAAAGGGGTCTATCCCTAAATCCATAAGCCTGACAACCGCGGAAGGTGCGTCGTTGGTATGGAGCGTAGAAAATACAAGATGCCCGGTCTGGGCGGCCTGAAAGGCGGTGACGGCGGTTTCCTGGTCTCTGATTTCCCCCACCATGACGATATCCGGGTCTTGCCTTAAAATGGAGCGCAGCCCTTTGGCGAAGGTGATTCCGGCAGAAGGATTTATTTGCACCTGATTGATGCCGGCAACGTCAAATTCGACCGGATCTTCTACGGTAATAATATTAACTTCCGGAGAGTTGAGCTTGTTCAGACAGGCATACAGTGTTGAGGATTTTCCAGAGCCGGTGGGTCCGGTTACCAGAATGATGCCCTGAGGCATGTTGATGGCCCGCATGAGAGACTTGAGGTCTTTCTCTGAAAACCCCAGATCTCTAGGATTCAGTTGCGCTGTGGCCGGATCGAGGATGCGGATGGTGATTTTTTCGCCGTAGCTGGTGGGAAGCGATGAAACCCGCAGGTCGAAGATCTTCCCGCCATGTTTCACCTGGGCTTTGCCGTCCTGCGGTTTGCGTTTGATGGCAATGTCCAGATTGCTCATAATTTTTATTCGGGAAGCCACCGCCGCGTTGATTTTCTTATCGGCCCGCATGATTTCCCGCATGATGCCGTCTATACGGTACCGAACCACCAGTGATTTTTCCTGGGGTTCAATGTGGATGTCGCTGGCATTCAATTTGATGGCGTCAGATATGACGGAATTGACAAATTTGATAATGGGAGGAAGGCCACCCAGATCCTGAAGTTCTCTTAAAGACGTCTGTTTCTCCGCTTTCTTTTCAATTAGTTCAATGTCTTCTTCGTTCGATCCGAATTCCAAACTGAGGTTTTCTCCGAAGCCGAATTTCGGATAGTATTTTTCAAGGGCGCTGGTGATGTCATTTGCAGGTACCACCGCGCGATCAATGGGCATCTGAGTGTAAAAGCGCAGGTCCTCCAGGGCCAGAAGGTCCAGTGGATTGGCCATGGCCACCAGGAGCCGGTTTCCTCTCTTGCGAAACGGTATGACCTCGTGTTTTTGGGCAAGTTCAGCGGGGATCAGCTCAATGATGTCGCTGGGAATATTGGCGTTGTCAAGCCTGCCGTAAGGTATTTCAAGGCGCACCGCCAGGGCTTTGGCAATGATCACGTCATCGGCGACGCCCATATCCACAAGAATCTGTCCCAGTTTCTTCTTGACCGATTTCTGTGTTTCAAGGGCTTTATTCAGGGTTTCTTGGTCGATCAGACCGATGTTTACAAGATACTCGCCCAGTCGAAGGGCTTTCTTGGGTGATTGGACATTGTTCGCAGGTGTGATCTTCTGATCGTTCAAAGCAGTAATACCCCTATTATTGATGTTTAGAAATCATTTTCAAATAATAAACTAATAATATGAACTGTTTTGAAGTGAATTTCAACACAATTTTCTTTCGAAGCAATCTTTTGCAAACCCCCATTTTCATGGAGTCGAAAGCTTTGGGATAATGACTGGAAACTGTATGATTTTGCGTGATGCGAGACGGGTTGATACATGAAAACAATCTTTGTCGGTTACGAGAGATATCTTCCAAGGCGCGGTGATAATAAACAGGGAGGTCGTTCAGACGCGCCGGGTACACAGCTCAGCGGCCATGACATTGCAGGCCTTCATCGATTAAAGCCAGCACCTGTTCCTTTTCTTCAGGAAATTGGTACCCGTCATAACTGTGGCTGAAAAGATAACCCCCGCGGCGGTTTTTCCAGTAATTCCCCGCATGATCGAAACAGACCTTGGATGAGACTTCCAGCGTTTCCATGGTCAGCCTTAGCTCCTGAAGTTGCTCCGAAGGGGAGAGTGGCTTAAACATATTTTCGATTGCTGTTTGACTAAGCGGTGTTCCCGGCCATAACCGAAAGGGCCTGGAACGGATATAGTGGGGATTGATTTCATTGAGCACGCGGGCGGTATTAATGGCATGTCTTTTCCAAAGGTCTTTTCCACCCACTCCCGGCATCCAGTATTCGGAAACCTGAAATCCGGCTTGAATGGCTTTTTGGCCCCCCGTGATGTGGCTTTCGGGCGTGGCGCCTTTTTTGATCATTTTTAAAACGGCTTCGTCCCCGGATTCCAGTCCCAGATGCAGCCGGTTCAAGCCGGCTTTTTGGATACGGTGAAGTGTTTCAGAGCTTTTTTGTGCAAGGGTTTTGCTTCTTGCGTAAGATGTCACCCTTTTAATGGACGGAAAAGTTTCTCTCAGATATTTAAGCGCTGCAACAAGGGGCTCTGTTTTCATAATAAGGCTATTGGCATCTTGTAGAAATGCTGTTTTTCCTCCGGACAACATCCACTGGTAGAGCATGGGAAATCCCTGATGATACTCCAGTTCGGGAATGCGCCGCATCAAGATAACGGCAGCATTACGGTCTATGTTACGGTTGTTTGCGTTTTTTTCAGAGAGTGATTTCAAATCATGGACCAACCTGGCCATGGCGTCGATGTCCTGCTTGATTTCCTCGAGGGGTCGCAACTCAAATTTCTCATGTTTGTACATGCCGCAGAAGGTACAGTGATTCCAGGGGCAGTTACGGGTGAACCGGACCAGCAGCGAATCGCTGCCCCCTTCACTGGGGGGCCGGTATACCCCGGTTTCAAAGGCGTATGTCTGATGATTCTTAGTCATTTGAGGGTCCTTAGAATGTCTGTGAAAGTAGAGATTATAAAAAATTAAAATAGGACCTTTTTTCCTAATTTCAATCTAACAAATCTCATTTATTTTCAAAATGGCGATCACATGGCCCTTATGATTGACACACCGTACCCTGTGTGTCACATTGAACAATACTGCTGAAAGAAGGGTTTTCTTTGTTTAATC
>JAJDOH010000001.1 GCA_022340265.1 Deltaproteobacteria bacterium
ATTGCCACGGTTATTTCCCCAAAAAGAGATGCGATGAGGGCGAGACAAAATGTTCCCGTGAGCCAGGCAAGAAGCGGGGGCAGGGGCAGCAAATAGGGCGCACACAGTATCCTGTCCCCCACCTCAAGAAAAACCCTTAAGAACTCCATGAGATATCATCCAAGCCTGCCGTTGGTGGGAATTTGAAAATGCCCTCATCGTGTTATCTTTTCCGCGCAACTATTGAGTCTTCACTCCTTTTCAGGGAAGTCCTGTAGCGGCGTAAATGTCCGGGAAAAAGCCTTTCAAAGTATAGCGTATACCGACCAGGAAGGCGAGAACGATGAACAGGATACTCAGCGCCTTGTCGGAGAGGTATTTTTGCGTGCGGGGACCGATCATGGCGCCCACAAAGATTCCAACAAGTTCAGCGCCGATCAGGCTCCAGTGGACGGGAATTTGTTTTGCTACCATATAGGTGAATATGGATACGATCATTCCGACCAGGACCGCCAGACCGCTTGTCCCAGCCACAAGAAACATTGGCAGGCCGGCTACGGCTGTCAGGAACGGAACAAACAGAAAGCCCCCTCCAACTCCCAGGAAAGATGCCAGAGCGGCAATAAGCAGACCGCCCACGATAGGAATCCAGCCTTTAAATCCGAATTCGACACCGTAGAAGGTAAAACGTACTTTCCCTTTGGCGATAATAAAACCCAGAACCACACCGCACGCTACGACGATCAGGGCATACCATTGCATGCTTCTCATGAGGTTTCCCCACAGCGCCCCAATTAGGGTTACGAGGAGAGCAACGATCATTCCGGCATAACTGCCTTCGATCACTTTAACTCCCTGCTCAGTAGCTTTGCCTTTGGCCTTTTCAAATTCCTTTGCTGCCTGTTTGGCCGCTTTTTGGCTGCGTTGCCCTCTGGGGGTGATTTTATAGGTGAGAAATATGCCCAGGAGGAGGACACAGAGTCCAAAGTAGCCCATGTAGGATTTGAAACTGATCTGGCCTGCCGTCAAGACCGGGATGGAATAGCTCGCAGCCACACTTCCTATTCCCAGACAAATCCCCAAAGGGAGGACTAGCCTTCCCATTTTGTAATAATTTATGGCGCTTATAAAGGCAGCCAACCCAACGAGCCACTGATTGGAAACACGGGTTGAATCTGTGATAAGTTTGTTGATGGGCGTTCCCTTGCCAAAACTCTTGGCATAATCACCCAGACCAAAGATGGTGATATGGCCTACACCGGCCATAATGCCTCCGAAGGCACCCACCGTGGAAAAGATCCACCCTACCCAGATAGCCCACAGAAAACCCCACAGGTAAATGAGCGATCCACTCAGGGGAGCCCCCAGGAGACCAAGGAGTCCGGCCGTGTTGCTCTTCGGACTTTTCAAACTGGCGAGGGCCGCTTCGAGGCTTTTTTTGCTTTTTTCCAACCCCGGTTTATCCTCACCTGGCAGGTTGGGAGCCGCAAGCTTCTTCGCGACGGCGTCGATTTGCTTGGAAATCACTTCAATGCTTTGTTGGACCTTATTCTTTACGATCCCGGGCGATGAGGCAGACGCGATACTCGAAGTATTGTCCTGTGCCAAAGAAATGCCCGTAATTCCAACCAGAAAAACCAACAGTAGAATGACAGAAACATTTCGCAATTTCTTATCCATAGCTTCCCTCCCGTTCTAATTTTTTGCATTTTACTCTAATCCATTGTGTTGGGCTCATCAAGGATTTTTTTCGAATGATTTTTTTGAAATTACGTCCAACTTCGTGTTTGGTCTTGACCTCGTCTTTTTTGGAAGATAGGGTCTTGTCTTAGACGAGACGCAAAACGAAAGTTATGAAAGATCTCGTTTGTGGGAGGATGGAATTTCAAAGCAGGACACAAGGAGAATTCTGAAGGAGTCTAAATCATGAAAAAATCATTCGGACCCAAAACCCTTATCTTTCCCACGCCGGTCTGGTGCGTGGGATCCTATGACGCAAAGGGCAGACCCAATATAATGACCATCGCATGGGGCGGTATCTGCTGTTCAAAGCCACCGTGTGTTACCATTTCCCTTCGCAAGGCCACCTACACCTATGGAAATATCATGGACAGAGGGGCCTATACTCTCAGCGTGCCTTCTGAAAAATTCGTGCAAGCGGCCGATTATTTCGGCATGGTATCGGGTCGATCGGTGAACAAATTTGAAAAGACCGGATTGACGCCCGAAAGATCGGAACTGGTTGATGCACCGTACGTGGCGGAATTCCCCATGGTTCTGGAATGTAAACTGATCCATCATCACGAAATAGGTCTTCACACCCATTTTGTGGGTGAAATACTGGATGTGAAAATCGATGCCAATGTCTTAAATGATGATAGGCTTCCGGATATGGAAAAAATTCTACCCCTGGTATATAGTCCCGAAATCCAACGTTATTACGGTATCGGTGAATTCGTGGGAAAAGCCTTTGACGTTGGAAAAAAGCTGTGATATCTGCTGCTTTTGTTGGATCTGTTTGTGAAGGGCATTGACGAAAAATTGAAATTGCTCTAATGTACTGTCAGCCTTTGGAAATTCCTTTTGCCGACGGTTTGATGTGAACATTTGTCGTGACCGTGAAAGGGGAGCATCCCATGAACCCCACGCTCATGTCCCACAGACTTGAAATTCAAAATTCGGAACAGGTGGTGGAAACCTTTTATGAAAAAGGTTGGACCGATGGTCTTCCCGTGGTTCCGCCCACCGAGGAGAAAGTGCTGGCATTTTTGGGGGCTGGGGGGTTGGCCCCCGATGAGATTCTGGGGGCTATTCCGGAGAGAAACCGGGTGTTCACCGCTGAAAAAGTGGCCATTAACGCCGTCATGGCTGGTTGTCTCCCCGAATATTTTCCCGTTGTGGTGGCTGCCGTAAAGGGCATATCCCGACCGGAATTCGGTCTTCACGGTGTTTGCGCCAGCACGGCAGGTTCGAGTATTTTGATGGTGGTCAACGGTCCCCTGGCCGGTGCCTGTGGCATGAACAGCGGCCAGAATCTCATGGGACCCGGAAATCGTGCTAACGCCACCATGGGAAGGGCGCTGAGGCTTGTTCTGTACAATCTGGCGGGAAGGGAGTTTGACCGGTCGACACTGGGCCATCCCGGAAAATATACCTATTGTATCAGCGAGAATGAAACCGGTTCATGGATGCCCCTTCATGTGATGCGGGGGTTTGAAAGAGAAACGAGTGCGGTTACCGTCTTTGCGGCGGAAGGGCCCAACCAGGTGCAGAATCACGTGGCTCTGAAACCTGAAAATATTCTGAACACCGTTGCCGATCGCATGCGGGCTCTGGGAAGTTTCAATATGGGCGGGGACTGCGAGTGTGCCGTGATTATCTGTCCTGAACACTATCAGACCTTGATAAAGGAGGGTTGGACAAAGGAACGTGTCCGCGACTATCTTTTTGAAAACGCCTGCAGGCCCCTGGCGGACCTCAAGCGGGGAGGACTGAACGAATCGCCCCTTGCGCCGGAAGATGAGGCAGTCATGGTCAGGGCCGTTTCATCCCCCGATCATATTCTGTTGATCATGGCCGGGGGGGATGCCGGTAGATTTTCAGCCTGCATGCCTGGATGGTTCAGCCGTCACATGTCAAGGGCCGTTACGGAACCCGTGGGCGTCTCCTGTTCCGGGGGGGCCTGATCGGTTAACGGGGTTCCGTTGGAACCCCTCGGGGAAGGAAGGAAAACATCATGACCGTTACCGTGCTGGATCCCACAAACAAGCCCGTTAAAACAAGCTTCAAAATGGCCCGGCGCCCGGAATCTTTTGCGGGGCTTACACTCGGGCTCATTGACAATGGAAAGAAGAATTCCGATTACCTGGTCAAGAAGATCAGTGGCAGGTTGCGGGAGCTGTACGAGCTGGGTGGAGACATCCTTGTGAGGAAGCCTTCCCCTTCCCATGCCATTCCCGGGGATGCGGCCGAGAATTTGGCTGAAAGGGTCGATGTAGCGGTGGCCGGGATCGGCGACTGAGGATCCTGCAGCTCGGGCAGTGTGCTCGACGGCATCGTCATGGAAAAGCTGGGAATTCCCACGGCAGTGGTCTGTACGGAACCTTTCGTGAGTTCCGGGAAAGCCATGGCGGTGGCCCACGGTTTTCCCGACTATCCCTTTGTTGTCATGCCCCACCCTATCAATGCCACAAATTATGAAACGCTGGATTCCTGGGTGGAAGATATCCTTACCGAAATCGTGCGGTTACTGAGCCCATGACCATTCCTTTTTCCGCAGGATTCCTCGAAAAATTTTCGATAACATTTTGGTCTTAATGGAGAATATGTGTGATGTTTGAGCAGGGTGTTATCAGACCCCCCAGCGAAGCCGACAGCCTTTTGGTGCGTGTTACAAGAAACTGCCCCTGGAACCGATGCCTCTTCTGTCCGGCCTACAAAGGAACGACCTTTTCCAGACGATCCGTTGCCGAAATAAAAAAAGATATCGATGAAATGGCGCGATATCACGGTGGCAATGGGTCACGTGTGACAACGGCCTTCTTTCAGGATGCGGATTCACTGATCCTGCCCACGGAGGACCTGCTGGAGATTTTGAATTATCTCAAGGGGGTTTTTCCATCCTTGGTGCGGGTGACTTCCTATGCACGCGCCAAGAGTCTGAAACGGAAAAGCGTCGAATCCCTGAAAGCACTTAAAGCGGCCGGATTAACGAGGATCCATACGGGTCTTGAAAGCGGTTCGCCGAAGGTTTTGAAGCTGATTCAAAAAGGAGAAAGCCCTGTCGAGATGATTGAAGGGGGGAAGCGCGTCATGGCAGTGGGCATAGAGCTTTCCGAATATATCATGCCGGGAGTGGGCGGCAGAGATCTGAGCCGGGAAAATGCCCATGGGACGGCGCAGGTCCTGAACCGGATCAGGCCGGATTTCATTCGGGTACGTACCTTCGCCCTCCCTCCGGGCTCCCCCATGGAAGCCATGGCCCGGGAAGGTCGTTTTACGCCCATGAACGATCTTGAAATCGTTGCTGAAATTCGAGCGTTGTTGCAGCACCTGGACGAGATGCCCTCGCACTTCCGCTGTGCGGATTTCAGCCTGAACCTGCTGATGCATGTGGACGGATATCTTGACCGGGACCGGTCCCGTATGCTTCAAGATCTGGATTCATTTCTGGCCCTTCCGGAATCGGATCAAAAGGCCTATGTCCTCCTTCAACGGTCCGGCCACTACGGCGTGCATCCAATGGAGATGCTGAAACATCATGACCTCATGAACCAGCTTCATGAAAAAATAAAGGAATTGGAAAACGGTGACGGCTTCAATAAATATATTCGGGCCATGATGGCCGGCCAGCTGCCTCGCCCTCAAACCGGTTCGTGGGATTAAAACAGGAGCTTTTATGGAAATTGAAAAGGAAAGAATTGCCGTTTTCATTGATGCGGACAATGCCCCGGCAAAAAAAATCGATATGATTCTGTCTGAACTGGCGAAATACGGGGTTGTCAGCATCAGAAAGGCCTATGGGAACTGGAAAAAGGCTTCCATTAAAGGGTGGGAGGATGTTCTTCACGATTATTCCATTCAACCGGTTCAGCAGTTTGACATTGTGAAAGGCAAAAACGCCACCGATATGGCCATGACCATTGAAATCATGGATATCCTTTATACCAAGAATATCGATGCGTTCTGCATCGTAAGTTCGGATTGCGATTTTACGCCGCTGGTGCTGCGGGTCCTTTCTGAAGGCAAATCGGTGATCGGTTTCGGCGAACGCAAGGCCCCTTCGCCTTTCGTCAATGCATGTTCCCGGTTTCTCTTTCTGGATGATCCCCCCAAACCGGAATCCAACGGTGCACAGGGGACCAAGCAGATGGGGAAGGCGCTTAAATCGGATACCAAACTGATGAATCTGCTGCGGAACGCCATTGATTCGGAGCAGGACGATGACGGGTGGGCTTACCTGGGCCGTATCGGATCGCATATTTCCAACCAGGCATCCTTTGACTCCAGAAATTACGGCTACAAGAAACTCGGTGACCTGATCCGTGCCATCGATATCTTTGAAACAAAACTGGTGGGCGGAGACCAATTGTACATCCGAGACAAACGGAGGGTGAAATCAACCGGCAAGGTTGAATGATCAGGATCCGAAGCATGTAAAAACGGAGTTTTAATGAAATGAACCTTAAAAAAGACAATCCCTATGGTGGCAGATCTCAAAAGGAAAATCCATTGCCCGATTACCACTTGCACACCGTATTGTGTAACCACGCGGAAGGGGAAGTGAGCGATTATCGTAAAGCCGCCGGTGCGCTTGGTATACCTGAAATCTGCTTTGTAGATCATGCCCCCAACCCGGATGGTTACGATCCCAGACACCGAATGAAACTGAGTGACTTTTGCGACTATCAGGAGCTTGTTGACGCGGAAATGGACCAGCGGGAGCCGCATGTTCTGCTGGGTTTGGAGGCCGATTATTACAACGGTTGTGAAACATTTCTGGAAAAATGGCTTGTGTCCCATGCGTTGGATTTTGTGCTCGGTTCGGTGCACTATATTGAAGATTGGGGGTTCGATAACCCCGATGACATGCAGGTTTGGAATTCGGTCGATATTACCGATACCTGGCATGCCTATTTTCAGTTGGTGGAAAAGCTGGTGGAGACAGGACTTTTTGATGCGGTGGGCCACCTGGATATTCCAAAGAAATTCGGTCACCGTCCCGCTGAGGAAGAACTGATAAAGATGGTTGAGCCGGTGTTGGATAAGATGGCTATGGCCGGAATGGGTATGGAATTGAATACGTCCGGACTTCGAAAACCGGTGGGAGAAATTTATCCATCTCCTTTGATCGTTTCACTTGCCTGTGAGAGGGATATCCCCATCTGTTTCGGGTCCGATGCCCACAGCCCGGCGGAGGTGGGCAAAGATTTTCCGGCTGCCCTTCAGATGGCGCATAACGCGGGTTACAAGAATTATTTCAGAATCAAAAAGCGGAAAAAATATCTTGTGCCGCTTCCAGAAACGTTCTAAATTACCGATCTGTTGGAGGTTATTGGAAACTTTTTTAACAATAAGGGGGATCAGCCGTGGATCGAAAAGCTTTTTGGAACGGATTACTTTTTTTGGGGTTATTTGTTTTTTTGCTTGCAGGTGTGCGGGTCGTCACAGTTGTTGCTGATACGGAAAAAGCTGTGGAAGTTTCATCTGTTGAAAATGAAACAGATGGAAGTAACCTCAATGTCATACTGTTGAACAACAAGGGATACAAAAAGAAACGAAAAGGGCCGGTGGAATTCACTCACAAGAGGCATGCCTACAATGACAGACTTTTCTGTTGGGATTGTCATCACGATTACAAAGATGGACGGAACGTTTGGGTGCCGTGGGGAGAGACCAAACGGTGTGATCAGTGTCATGATCCCAAGAAAAAGGAACCGAACAAAATCATTCTTCAGAAAGCTTTTCACTACCAGTGCAAAGGATGCCACAAAGATTTTGCCAAGAAGAATATGAAGACGGGCGCTTACAGAAAATGTGCGGGATGCCATCTGAAGAAAGAAAGTAGTGA
>JAJDOH010000029.1 GCA_022340265.1 Deltaproteobacteria bacterium
AAGGGTCCGGCAGCCAGGGCGGGATCCACATTCAAACGCTTCAAGGTCAGGGGGACCGCTGTCCCGATCACCCCCGATATGATGATGATAAAAAAAAGCGCCATATTGACGATCAGCCCCAAACGATAGTCCCCCACCCAGAATCCAACGATCAGCCCCAGAATACCCCCGCATATGATGCCGTTGATCAGGGCGACCCGCAGTTCCATCCACAGCCGCTTTCCGATATTGACCAGTCCGATATCGCCGGTGGCAAGCCCCCTGACCACCACGGAGGATGCCTGAGTACCGGTATTTCCCCCCATGGCCATTACCACGGGAAAGAAGAATGACAGGGAGATCATGGCTTTGATGGATGCTTCAAACTGATCGATGACCGCTGCCGCGAAAACGCCGCCGAAAAGCGCGGCAACGAGCCAGGGCAGCCTGGCTCTGGAGATTTTGAGGGTGGATTCTTCGGTAACTTCCTGGTCTATGACGCCGGCCATGAGCGACATGTCTTCGTCAATCTCTTCTTCAATGACATCGATAATATCATCATGGGTGATACGGCCGACCAGGCGGGAATGGTCGTCCACCACCGGGATGTTCACCAGGTCGTATCGTCTGACGAGATTGGCCACTTCTTCCTGGTCCGTATCCACTCCCACGGAAATGACATCGGGATTCATGATGTTGCCGACTTTTCGATCTTCAGGCGCAATCATCAGGTCTTTCAGTGAAATGCGTCCCACCAGTCGCTGAAAATCATCAATGACCCAGATATAGTAGAGGTTTTCAATTTCTCTTCCCTCTTCGCGGATTATTTTAATGGCGTCTCCCACTGTGACGTCCGCCTTTACAGCGAGAAATTCCAGGGCCATGATGCCCCCGGCGGTGTCATCGGGAAAGGGAAGCAGTTTTTCAAGTTCTTCCGAGACATGGTCGTCTACTGCATCAATGACTTCCTTGGCCCGGTCGGCCGGCAGGTCGCCCACCAGATCGGCGGCATCGTCCGAATTCAGTTCCGCAACGATTTCGGAGATGGCTTGGTTGTCGAGATCTTTGAGTATCAGTTCCTGGACCGGCGGTTCGATTTCAACCAGGACGTCCCCGGCGCCCACTGGCTCCAGCAGCTGGAAAATGATAATCCTTTCATTGGCTGCCAGGTGCTCGATCAGGTCCGCCACATCGGCCGGCCGCATTTCAGTGATCAGCTTTTTCAGGGTGGCCAGTTTTTCCTGTTCAATCAATATCTTAACTTCATCAACCAGCCTCGGTTCAATGGCCCTTGTCTTGAAAGCCGTCAAGGTTTACTCCTTTTGGAAGTCTGTTTGCTCGATAGGGAATTTTTCTGTTTCAAGCTTTTGAGCTTTTTCAGAACCATGCTGTCCCAGTCTTTACAGTTGTCGATTTCCGTGGTTATTGCTTTGATCGGTATTTCGGCCCTGGCAGCGGACCGGTGCCCGCCGGCGGAGCCACCCCAGGGTTCAAAAAGCTTCTTGGCGGTCTTGCCGGCGTTCCCCCGAAAACTTGCATTCCTGAGGATAACAATCAGTTTTTCGTGATATAGACCGGCGACAATACTCCATTCTGTCTCTGACAGCTTCATGAAAAAATCGGCAATAATGACCAATGTATCGGGATTTTTCACTTCCCCCATATTCACGTAGGCCATGTTGTCGATAAACACCAATCCATCTATGGCGGTACGAAAATCGTCCAGGGCGTGACGGCTCAGTTCCGAAGATTCGATTTTCTTGATGGTGTTCATGTTGGCATACTGGTACAGGTATTTGAAGGCGTTAATATCGTTTGCCAGTGAATCCCGGACAAAATTGCCGGTGTCCGTCTTGATGCCGTAAAAAAGGGCGGTGGCGAGCCTTGTGGATGGAACGATTTTCATGCTCTTGAGATATTCGGTCATAATGGTGGCGTTGGCACCGTACTCTTGCCGAATGTCCATGAAAGTGGCTTTGGATGCGGGGTCAATGGGATGATGGTCAATAATAATATCAAAGGGATGGTTCTTGAACGGAGGGTAATGGCTGGGTTGAGAATCCACCATGGCCCACTTTGTCAGCTTTCGGCCCCGCATGGATCGAATACGGCGCTGTTTAATGTTCAGCAATCGGATCAGGGCCAGGTTGTCAGGCCGGTCGATGGCATTGACATGCAGAATTTCCACCTTTCTGAGTTTTCGCCAGAACAGCCGTTTCAAGGCCAGCGCGCTGGCCATGGCATCCGGATCGGCGTTGATGACGATGCCCAGACTGTCCTCCGATGAAACGGTTTCCAGCAGCTTCTGGCATTTCTCCGTCTGGCTGGTGGATTTTGAAAAAGGATGTTCCATCAAATCTTGTGTTGCGGTTTCTGCCATTTTTTTCTCCCGGGTATCTTTCCAAACTCCTTCAAACCATAGCTTAAAGGCCCTAAAGATACAATGCAAATGAGGGCTGGAGGGAATTTTTTGTCCTGAACCTCGATTTTTGGCGGAACTTGTGAGGGCGGCATCTTGCCGCGACCTTTTGCGGCTGGAAAGCCGCTCCCACAAACAATCATTCCAAAATGAAAATTGATGAGATCCGGACGATGTGCCTACCAGGGCCAGATGGGCTTTAAATATTCAAGACTGGGTTTAAGATCCTTTTCCCCGTGGGGTTCAAGGGTCACAGCAAGGGGATGGATGTTTCGGGAATGCAGTTCCCTAAAAAGCCCCTGAATGTCGATATTCCCTGAACCGAGTGCCAAATGGTCGTCCCGGTCTCCATTGTTATCGTGGAGATGGAGTTGACGAATATGGGATGACATGGATTGAACCCACCCGGACAAGGGTGTTTCGCTGAATGCCGCCTGATGTCCGATATCCAGACAGAAACCGACATCATGGGGTTTTAAGGTCTCGATGAGCGGCAGTATTTCGGAAAAATCCCTTTCGTAAACGTTTTCAAGGATCAGATGGGTGCCCGTTTTCTTGAGTGATTCAGCCAGCGGGTTCCAGATTTGAAGGCTGTTTTCCGTCCACTGATCCCGCATCGCCCAGTAACGTCTGTGATCATAACCCGTGTGACAGACCACGCATCGTGGTTTGAACAAGGGAACCAGATTCGCCAACTGGCCGAAGCGTTTTCGGCAAACGTTTTGAATATCGGAATCCGGTGAACCGACGGCAAGGTCCGTAAAGGGTCCGTGCAGGGTGATGGTGCGGCCCGCCCGGTGGAACTGTTTTGCCACACTTTCCGCATCCGAATATGTGATGAGATCCAGTACACCTCCGTCAAACCCGATTTCCGGGTTGAGTCCGTATTCGAGAAATTTTTCCAGGTACCCTTCCTTCAGCATCCGATAGGGGATGTTGACCTGCACTTTTTTGGTTAAATCGTCTTTTATCATCAAGCTTTTACCTGTTGTGATCCTGTTTTAATGACTTTATTTGCAACAAAATCATCTGTGAGAGCGGCGTCTCGCCGCGATATTGGTTGCTGAAATATCCGGCGGTCGCCCGATTGTCAAGTCATCTGTTGACAATTCCCGTTTCTCTCAAGAAACTCCGTCCATTTTCTGCTGTCAGCCGGAATTTGTCTCCGGGGATGCTGTAAGGAATAATCAATACGCCGATTCCTGCAATATCACCGGGCTCACCCAGAGCACCATATATTGCACCTGTACGGGTACCGAGTCACTTCCCATCGGCCCCGATGTGGCGGTTGAATCGGGTGCCCGGGTAACCTTTATTTCGGTCAATATTGTGGTGAAGAGCAAGTTGGAAGCCAGGGAAGGGGCGTACGTGAAGATGGGACAGTGTGAAAAGGGGGCGGGTTCTCTACCATTTGGCATCGATATCGTGAGATCTCATCGCGGCGGGACGCCGCTCACACAGGGGGCAATAGCGATTAAGCAGAGCATTGAGTATTTGTGAGGGCGGCGTCCCGCCGCGATTTTGAGACTTGTACCCTTTCAAAAAATCAAATGAAATCATGGGGAAAGAATCATTGTGTGACTGAAGTCCCGTGGCAGTGTTGATATTCCATGAAGTGCGGTCGGGGCACCTATCAAGAAATACCCATGACGAGTTTCATTCCTTCATAGACTTCCAAAAGTCGCTTTTTTGTAAGACTGCCGATCATCTCTTTCAAACTGAATTAACAACGGTTTTTATTTGTGTCATATTGACGACCGATTTTTTGGGGAGATTTGCCTCTCCCCGCTGCAAGCTCACGTTGCCCGGAAGTTCTCCGAATTTCAAATTGGATGTAATGGCCACTACAATGACCGTGTTCAATTTGCTGTCATTAAGGAGATTGTTTTGAACAACGAGGCCGGGGCGTCTCCCCATCGGTTCGGAGGCTTTTGCAGGTGAAAAATCTACCCAATAGACAGAGCCTTTTCTGATTACCATTCCTGTCCCTCTTCACTCTCCAATCCTTCAAACCATCTGGTACATTTCAGTTGTTCCTTTCTTATGGATTCATCTGAAAAGACCTGATCGTAAGTCTCTTTGATGTGACGATTCCTTTCCAACATGAGCTTTTCCCTGAGAGTATCGGAAATGAACTTGCTCCTGGACAGGCCCTTTTTCTTGCTCATATCATCGATCATCGCCTTCGAACATCGGATCTTTAGAGCACTTTCTCATTAGAAACTCCCCGGATGTCAATCAATGATCGAATATCCTTCTCCCCAATTTAGAAAACCACTAAAAATTTCATATTGACATTCTATTTTATTAGTGCTTCAATAAAATATATGAAACAATGAGAACATACTCATTATGGGGCAGCAATTCCAAGGGCAGATTTGCTGGAGTGATTTTGGACGCGGTGGCAAAACCTGCCGTGACCTCAAAGAATATATCTGACAGGAGGCGTGTGATGAAACACAAAAACATATGGCTGTGGAGCTTGTTTCTGGTGATCTTGTTGTCTGGTGTTCAATCCTTTTCCGCGCCGATCCCCGACACGGGACAGACCACCTGCTACGATGCCGGCGGAAACATCATCACTCCCTGCCCAAGTTCTAGTGAGGCCTTCTACGGCCAGGATGCCAATTATACCATCAATCCGCCATCCTTCACCAAACTGGATTCAAATGGAAATGAGCTTTCTCCTTTCGCCACCTTTTGGAGCATGGTGCGGGACGATAACACCGGGCTCATCTGGGAGGTGAAAACCGAAGACGGGACCAGCCGTGACAAAAACAAAACATACACCTGGCAGGAAGCACTGGCCTATTGTGAGGCGCTCGATCTTGGAGGGCATACGGACTGGCGGCTGCCCACCGTCCAAGAACTGACCTTTTTGGCGAATTACGGTGCATCTTTTCCTGAAGCGGCCATTTATGAGATGTTTTTTCCCAATACGGTGACGGCCTATCTCCTTTACTGGTCGTCCACTCCCTATGCCTGCGATACGAGCAATGCCTGGGGTGTCCAATTCGGCGATGGCCGCGTCAGCATTTACGCTGAAATCGGCAGCAGGTATGTTCGGGCGGTTCGCGGCGGACAGTCTTCAAGTGCGTTTATTGACAATGGCGACGGCACGGTCACCGACACGTCAACAGGGCTCATGTGGCAGCAGGGCACGGCCCCGGGCGATATGACCTGGCAACAGGCCCTGGCCTACTGTGAAGCGCTTGACCTGGGAGATCATACGGACTGGCGGCTGCCCACCATCAATGAACTGAGGTCTCTTGTGGATTTCAGCGGGTGCAATCCGTCCATCAATACGACCTATTTTCCCAATACGTTGTTGTCGTCCTATTACTGGTCGTCTACTACCTATGAGGGCAGTAGGAGCTACGCCTGGCGCGTCTATTTCAAGGATGTCTACGACTATCCCAACAACCACTGGGACTATAAGCTCAACACCTTCTATGTCCGGGCGGTTCGCGGCGGACAGTCTGGTGGGTCATTTGTGAATCCCATTTCGTGGCTGCTGCCCCTGCTGCTGAGTGATTGATTTTGGCATGGAGAGTCCGTAGGGGAATCATTGTTGTGGGTCTGTTTGTAATTGCCGTATATTGTCGCGACCTTGAGCATATAGAACGAATAGGGTATCGAATCGCGGAGTGGGACGCCGCTCTCACAAAAATAGGTGGATTGGGTCACCCGAACAGATCAGAATGTGTGCCGGTTCTGACAAGATGAATGGCTTTCTTGGTCTTCCTTCCAGATGAGCAGCCAGTCAGGTGCAATATGGCATTCCAGGTTTTGATTCCGCTTTTTGGCCCGCTTGACATCTTTGGCAAACCTTTTTGTCCATACCAGCCTTTTCAAGTTCATATGCCAATTTTCTGAAACATTTTTTTGGAAATGACCGCATTGACATGATGCCGTCGTTGAGATATAAGCGTATCCGAAAATTGTCAAGCTGTCCTTTTTTTGATAGTAGAATTCAATCATGCAGAAATCCATCATGAGCCCCCTTTGTTCCGGTTTGGTAATTCCGGGACTGGGGCAGATTATCAATCAGGATCTGAAAAAAGGGATTATCATTCTTGGTGTCGTATTTGCCCTTTTTATAGCGGGCATCATCCGGCTCCTTCAAATTGTTCAGAACGTTTTCAGGTCGGGTTATACGGATATCTCGGACCCCAACGCCCTGATGGCAAGGCTCGGCGCCGAAGATCCTGCCATGCTCTGGATTTTGGGAGTGGCTTTTGCCGCCATCTGGGTGTATGCGGTGGTGGATGCCTATGTGGGCGGGCGAAAGATGGATCAGCGGGAAGCGGGAGAATCGTTTTAATGAGAGCCTATTTTCTGGATGAAATAAATAGGGAAAATGTCCAAAAAATTATCGAATTTCTGAAGGAAAATACATCACCATCCGCCATGGAACAGATTTTCTGGGTCAAGTTTCCCGAAGATCTCCTGAGCCCTCTCCAGTTCCAGCACACCGGATGTCAACCTCATTTTTTTGCGGTGGAGGTGGGGGCTGACTGGATAAAGCTGGAGTTCTTTGTGCGTTCCCTGGAAACCATGAAATGCGACTGTGCCAGCTATTGCACGGATGCACAAAGGGATCACATCATCAAGTTTGCGGATGGGATGCTGGATGAGTTGAAAATCCTAACCTGAAAAGCCACTTCCTTTACACATTCACACCAGTTCCGTGCTTTTCTCCGGAAATTTTCAAATGAGACGCTTGTAAGAGCGGCTTTCAGCCGCGCAACGTCACGGCAGGATGCCGCTCACACAGGTATTGCTGCCACAATGGGAATTTCCACCATGGAAATTATGGAATTGACTTGAAATCTTACATCTGATAATTGAAGCGTTTATTCTTGAACCTGGAGGCCCAAGTATCATGGATTATAAGAAGACACTCAACCTGCCGAAAACCGAGTTTCCCATGAAAGGAAACCTGGTCAAAAAGGAACCGGAAATCCTTGAACGGTGGGATAAAGAAAAACTCTACGAAACAATTCGAGAAGTCTCGAAAGACAGACCCCGATACATGCTTCATGATGGTCCGCCCTATGCCAACGGGAATATTCATATGGGGACCGCTTTTAACAAAGTTTTAAAGGACATTATCATCAAATCAAAGCAGATGGCCGGCTTTGATGTACCCTATGTTCCCGGCTGGGACTGCCACGGCCTGCCCATCGAACACAAGGTGGATGGCGAACTGGGAGACAGGAAGCGGGAGATGACGCAGGCGGAAATCAGAGGGCACTGCCGCCGCTATGCGGAGAAATATATTGATATCCAGCGCGAGGAATTCAAACGCCTGGGCGTTCTGGGGGAATGGGATCGGCCTTATCTCACCATGAACTATCCCTACGAGGCCACCATCGTGAAGGAATTCGGCAAGTTCGCGCTGAATGGCAGCCTGGTCCGAAGCAAAAAGCCCATCTACTGGTGTACCTCGTGCAGAACGGCCCTGGCGGAAGCGGAAGTGGAATACGATGAACACACGTCTCCCTCCATTTTTGTCAAATTCCCCATGATTTCCGATCTGGCGGAGATGGATCCGGTTTTTAAAGGAAAACAGGTTTCGGTTGTGATCTGGACTACCACGCCCTGGACCCTTCCCGCCAATCTGGCCATCGCCCTTCACCCCGATTTTTCCTATGTGGCGGTGGAAACCGCGGAAAACGAAGTCATGATCCTGGCCGAAGGGCTTCTCGCCGAGTGTATGGAGACCTTTGGTATCGCATCCTATGAAATTCTGAAAACCTTTCACGCAAGTGAACTGGAGAATCTGGAAGCGAGGCATCCTATTTATGACCGTCCTTCGGTGATCGTTCTGGCACCTTATGTGACCCTTGAAAGCGGCACCGGGTGCGTGCATACGGCACCCGGTCACGGACGGGAAGACTATGAAACCGGTCTGAAGTACGGGCTTGAGGTTTATTCCCCGGTGGATGACGCCGGCCGGTTTACACTGGACGTGGAACACTTTTCCGGCATGGAGGTGTTTGAAGCCAACCGTTCGGTGATTGACAAACTGACGGCGCTTGGTGTTCTCGTTAAGGAACAGAAAATCACCCATGAATATCCCCACTGCTGGCGGTGCAAGAAGCCGGTGATTTTTCGTTCCACCGAACAGTGGTTTATTTCCATGGATAAAACGGGGTTAAGGGATGCGGCACTCAAAGCCATCAATGAGGTGAGCTGGATTCCTTCCTGGGGCCGGGACCGAATTTACAGCATGATTGCCAATCGGCCGGACTGGTGTATTTC
>JAJDOH010000074.1 GCA_022340265.1 Deltaproteobacteria bacterium
TGGTCAGATGGCGTCAGTTGCTTGCCACTTGATTTTTCGCTTTTATCGTCCAGCGATGCAAAAAACCGGATATGCGAGAACCGAAAGCAATTGGATAAACGCTGCTGCGCTTATCAACGGCGCAAAGAAGCGACGACAAAAACAACCGCCCTGCTGGAGCCCATGGTCAAAAGGGTACTAAAAAGGAGGTATTATGAGGTACTCTCAGGTACAATGAGGTATTCAGGCAGGTACTCATGGACGACACTTTAGTCGCGAATCATATTATCATATTATGCCCGTTTTGTGGCTGTCCAGGAATTGAGGCTAAACCTGGAAAAGCCTTCTGTAACGAGGAGCTTTGTGAGGACCAACTGCAACTTTTGAAACAGTTCTCCCTCTATCACAATGAGATAATTGCGAATCTCTAACAGAGAAGTCAATTCGATCCTTCTGAATGAGATATGATTGTCATTTTCCAATAAATTTACCATCCTTGAATTTTCCTACCAACTTTTTTCTTTCTGAAGTTATAAGCGTTCCTTGTCCGTTGAATTTACCATCCTTGAATTCACCTACATATTTTTCTCCACTTGGAAAGGTTTGAGTTCCTTGTCCGTTGAATTTATGATCCCTGAATTCACCTACATATTTTGTTCCATTTGGAAAGGTATAAGTTCCCTGTCCGTTGAATTTACCATCCTTCCATTCACCTACATATTTTGTTCCATTTGGGATGGTATAAGTTCCTTGCCCGTTGATTTTACCGTCCTTGAATTCACCTACATATTTTTCTCCATCAGGAGAGGTTATTGTCCCTTGTCCGTTGAATTTACCATCCTTGAATTCACCTACATATTTTTCTCCATCAGGAGTAATTATAGTTCCTTGTCCATTCTGACAATTCCCCTTGATACACCCCCCAAAAGTGTTTACAGAGATAAAACAAACCGTAAACAGAACACAAATAAAGACAATACTCTTTTTCATTTTCGACCCTTCCATCTTGTTATTTCAAAATTGTCTCTTTATTTCAGATATTTTCTTTTATGTTGGATTTCTATAGAAGTGACAACTATTTGTCAATTGGTTTTGAACGAAATAAATGAAGTATGGGGTTGGATTTGAAGTCCTCTGGAAAAGTCTGAGATTTGTCTTTATTTCACTTTTCTGTGTAGTTTCTCAAGGAAGCGGTTCAGTTCATCAGCAAGGCGTTTTGAAATTGGTAGCCATTCACCCTCTCGGCTTCCATCTTTTGTTTTACGGGTCCAGAGTCTGACTTGCTGACGCTCCATGTTTATATCCTGAACGGTGAGAGTGAATATTTCATTTCGCCTGCCAGCGGTCTCAATAAGGAGCAAAAGGATCAGTTGATCTTTTCTGTTTGCTGCGAGAAGGAGGCTCAAAACCTCATCTTCAACATAGGTGTCCTAAGGACCGATATCATGCGGAAAATGATAAGTAGGGGCTACGGGATTATTTTTCAGGCCCTGTTTTTTAAGGCAACCAGAACATAGAGTTTAGGCTCGTCAATGAAAGTCTCTACTTCAAACCCAAAGGGCTTTAACAAAGCAGATGCTTTTGGCTTTTCCGGGAAATCATCAAGAGCGAATGGCATACTATTCTTTAATGAAGAGATAAATGCCTTGCCCAGAGGATGGCTGATCACGAGGCGTCCTTCCGGCTTTATCATTCTGCTGATGTTTGATAAAGCACCTGCCTTGTCTACAATGTTCGGATAACAGGCATTGATGAAGACTACATCTATACACTGGTCCGGCAGCCTCAGATCCCGAACATCGCCCAAAATGGTTTTCACGGAGGAATAGTTTTCTCTCAATTGATTCAGCATATCCTCTGAAAGGTCGCACGCATAAAGGCAACTGGGCTTGTATTTCTTAATAATCGGAATCAAAATTCCCGTGCCAGATCCCACATCAAGAATGGTGTCCCCCTCGACGATTTTGCCATGGGATATGATTTTCTCAAGACGCTCGGGGACACCCTCAGGTAAAGGGGGCTCAAAGAGGCGATGAAACTCATCAAATAACTTCCGCTGAAGCCTGTTAATCCTCTGGACTTCTTCTTCACTGACAGTCTTGAAAGTTGTCTCAGGCATTCCTATATTATCGTTTTAGTTACGGTTTATCGATACGCCCGTCATCTTTTCCCTAAAGGGTATTTGCAAGCCCGATAAAATTCGATCCGTCAAAGTTTCATCGCCTTGATAAACAAGCAATACCGATACTATAGCATTTTTAATACAGAATCAATGGAAGACTGGTCAAGAAGTCCTTCTCGTCTAAATTCCACGCCTATTCCTCTATCAGTAACCCTGGTAATGCGACCTTCAATTTTCAATTGTTTTGGGGATTGTGGGAGTGAAAATATCAGCGTAATTTCGTTTCCTTCAGAGAAAGAGCGAGAGGTCTGAATGAATACACCGCTTTCACTAATATCCTGAACAAACTCCCTGTAGGAAAGTCCTTGAGAGGCAAAATCCACAACTGTTGTGACGGATTTTCTTGTATGACGTCTCTTTTCCTTAGACAGCCTTAGCTCAAGTTCACCGATGAGAGTCTTCTGCTGTTCTTCGGACAATTCCATAACCAAAGATATCAACCGATCGGTAATTGAGGGCACTTTTATTTCCAATCTGTTTTATTTTTTGCCAGATTGCCCCTTATGGGAAAACTCAAAACTGTGGCTTGCCACCTTAGTACTTAGCACCAGTAAAAATCATTCCAACTCCTATACATCCTAACCTCCATACATTTTAATGTAAAGGGTATTTGAAGTAGGGATGCTATCCAATGGAAACAGTTTTAAAAGTTTTTTGGTACTCCTTTTTATCTTCTAACGAAGTTTGCTCTTTCTTCCATCTTTCTTGATGGAGATTGTTCCGTTTACAGGAATAGACCGGACCAGCGTATCCATTACCGGGCAGTGAGCTTCTACCGTATCAACAAGTTTTTTCAGTGTTTCTTTGTCTGCATCACTCTCTATGGTAGTTTCAAAGCCAATCTTGGAGTACCCGGCGGGGATCGAATCGTCCATGGCGAGAAGGCCTCGAATATCTATATCCCCATCCACATTCACTTTAACTTTATTCAGGGGAATGTTCATCAAAGCGGCGCATGCCGCATACATAATCTCTTGGCACGTCCCAAGGGCAACAAGGACAAGTTCTACTGGATTCATACCAGCATCGGTACCACCCAGTTCAGGGGGTTCGTCTACTGTCATTGGCGGAAAATTCCTGACTTTAGCAGAACATTTTACCCCTTCAACAAGCTCTGTTTTTGCCATAAAAGTAGCGGCTGCATTTTTGGGGCCGCCACTAACAAAATCAGTGGGTTACGTTAAAAGCATGATCCCTTTTTTGTTGGTTGCGCCTTACTGCCTCATAATATCTATTATCGCTTTCCTTCCTGCTGTCTACGTTTGCTCAACCTGAAGCGAAGCTGTGCCAGTAGAAGCTTTTGATCCCGACCCGGTTGTGTATATCGTGGCAGAATCAGATGACGTCCATCTGTTGTGGTCAAATGGACATCAACCATCTGCATGGTTGAAAATTTTTCAAGTACAGCCGGAAGGTCAATCCCGGTGCCGTCATTTTTCCCTTGACCCAATGGGAATAGCCGTTGAAGAATACGGGAACCTTTGAATGAGCTCCTGTTTTCTTTTTCAACTGAAGGCCATCATGCCTCAAAACTTTTAATTTCAGTCCGATGAATTCCCTGCTGGCGGAAGAACGGAAGGCCGCTATCTGAATCCGGAAAAAGCATCATCAATGCAGTTTGATAGCAATCAGATCCAAAGGATTATCGAATTTTTTGAACAGGAAAACCAAGGATGGCATTATCATTCCAGGAGTCTCATCCAGTACTATGAGGAAGGCAGAATAAAAAAACCTTGTTCCTGCGGCTTTAATTATTTCTTTATCCGAAGCGATGGCAGTTTGTATCTCTGTCCCCTTGTTGACAAGCAGATTGGAAATGTACCGGAGGTACCTGTTCAAGATCTTTACTATTCCAGGACTGCATCAAAAGTCAGACAACGGGTTGGAAGAGAACCCCAGTGCAAGAGTAGTACGGAGCCCGGATTGGAGCGGTATTCTCTCCCATTTGAAGGTTTTACCTATCTGGGGTCGAGACTAAGAATGGGAAAAAAGGCATTTTTACAAATGCATGAACATCTTGGGTTGGAAAAATATATACGAAAATGAGGAGGGTATTTTGATAACGTCCAAAACGGATAACCCGTGATGCTTTGCTCACGAAAGTCGGTGCAGCCAAAGAGGTACCCTCATTCTCCCGTAAAAATCGGTTGGCGCTTCTCCAGGAACGCGTTGAAACCTTCCAAACGGTCTTTGGTGTCGCGGACCCGAAGGCTTCCTTCGGCTTCCACCTGAAGCCCTTTTCCCAGTCCCTCGTATTCTCCGGCGGCCATGGCCCTGAGAACGCACCTCACAGCAATGGGAGGCCTTTCGGCCAGCTTCTCAGCAAGAGCAAATGCCTCATTCTTCAAATTCTCAGGTGAAGATAACCGGTTGACCAGGCCCATTTGCAGTGCTTCACCAGCACCCACGGTCCTGCTGAAGAGGATCATGTCCAGGGCTTTCGCCCGGCCCACCAGTCGGGGCAATCGCTGACTGCCGCCCCATCCCGGTATGATGCCCAGGTTCAGTTCCGTAAGCCCCACTTTTGTTTTGGGGGTGTCGGTCATGATCCTGAAATGGCAGGCCATGGCCAGCTCCAGCCCACCTCCCATGGCATGGCCGTTGATGGCGGCAATGACTGGTCTTTCAAATCTGTCGATCCGCTCCCATAGGGACCTGGCCAGAGGGCCGATCTCCGAGGCATTTTCAGCGTCGGTCACATCATAGCCTGCTGAAAAGCATTTTTCACCGGCACCGGTCAGAATGAGCACCCGTATGCTCAAATCCTGTTCCACCGCATCGATGGCCTTTTCAAATTCTTTTAAAGCCGCCAGGTTCCAGGTGTTGGCTGGCGGATGATCGAAGGTGATCATGGCGATGTGTTTTTCTTCTTCCAGTATGATATTCTTGAACTGCATCAGCGTATTCCTCGAATTTGGATAAATGAATTTTCCATTGCGTCTTTTTGCAGGACGACGCAACGGCGGTGTCCGTTAACGACCCTGCAGGTTTTCCCAGATGACGGAATATCCCTGCCCCCGGCCCACGCACATGGTGGCCAGGCCATATTTTGTTTGGGGGTTTTCTTTAAATAGGCCGGCCAGAAAGGCTACCAGACGGGGACCCGATGCTGCCAAAGGGTGTCCATAGGCGATGGCGCCCCCCCAGCGGTTGACCCTTTCATCGTCCCAGGCCATGCCCATACGGTCCATGAAATAAAGCGCCTGGACGGCAAAGGCTTCATTGAGTTCCACCAGGTCCATTTCGTCCATGGTCAACCCGGCTTTTTGGAGGGCCTTCTGGGTGGCCGGCACCGGGGCGACGCCCATGAGGGTGGGCTCCACCGCGGCAACGGCCGAAGAAACCCACCGCATCTTGGGCTGGATGCCCAGTTCCCTGGCCTTTTCTTCGTTCATCAGCAAGACAGCGCAGGCACCGTCATTCAGACCGGAAGCGTTTCCCGCGGTCACACGGCCCCCTTCCTTGAAGGGCGTCTTGAGATTGCTCAGGCCTTCCAGGGTCGTGGCGGGCCTGGGGGGCTGATCCCGGTCCGCCACCACGCGGGTTCCGTCTGTCAGCATCACCTCCATGGGGATGATCATCTCCCTCATCTTTCCGCTCCGGATGGCCTGGTCTGCCTTCTGCTGGCATTTCAAGGCGTACTGATCTGCCATTTCCCGGGTAAATTCGGGGAACCGATCGTGGATATTTTCGGCGGTCAAGCCCATGTTGAACGCTGATGGTCCCCCCATCACTTCTTCCAGTCTGGGGTGCGGGTCGCGCATGAATCCCATGGGAAGGTGCCCCATATGTTCCACGCCCCCGGCAATGAGGCAGTCCGCCATGCCGGAAGCCACCGTGGCGGCTGCAAAACCGATGGCTGTGAGGCCGCCTGCGCACATGCGGTCGATGGAACATCCCGGGACATGGTAACCCCAGTCCGCCAGCATGCTCACCGCCCGGCCGATGGTTCCGCCCTGTTCCTTCACCTGGTTGGTGACCCCCCAGATGTTGTCTTCGATCATGTCCGGTGTGATCCGGGAATTTCGCTCAATCAAGGCTTTGAGCAGGGAAACCACCAGGTCATCGGCCCGGGTGTTCCAGAAAAGTCCCTTTTCTCCGGCTCTGCCGAAGGCTGTTCTCACGGCGTCAACCACCACCACCTGATTCAATCTTTTATCCATGCTAAGTACCCCTTATATCCGTTCAAAACAGTATTTTGGAATCCGCAATCGATCACGGTCTTTCCAACACGGCGGCAATACCCAGACCGCCTCCCCCACAGATACATTCCAGGCCGTACCGGGCATTTCGCCTTTTCATCTCATGGAGCAGGGTGACCAGCACCCGCGTGCCGGTGCAGGCGATGGGGTGCCCCAGGGAGATTCCGGAACCATTCACGTTGACCCGGTCGTAGTCCTTTTCTCCCACGCCCATCTCCTTCAGATCTGCCAGAACCTGGGCTGCAAAGGCCTCCTGAATCTCGATTAGGTCTAACTGGTCCAGGGAGATTCCGGCCCCTTTCAGGGCCTTTCCCACGGCGATGGGGACGGTCTTGTAGGCCCGCCGGGGATCGTCCCCCGCCACGGCGGAAGAGCGCAGCACGGCCAGGGGCTCCAGGCCAAATTGGTCAGCCGTGTCCCGGCGCATGACCACCACCGCCGCAGCCCCGTCGTTTTCCGTGGAGGAATTCCCTGCGGTGCAGACCCCGCCCAGAACCGGTCTGAGACCGGCCAGTTTCTCCGGGGTTGTGTCCGCCCGGGGGGTCTCGTCCCGGTCCATGATTTTGGGGTCCCCTTTGCGCTGGGGAAGCGGCACCGGCACGATTTCCCGGGAAAACTTTCCTTTTTCAATGGCCGCACAGGCCTTTTGGTGACTGTTAAGAGACCACAGATCGCAGGCCTCACGGGAGATATTCTCCTCTGCGGCCGCGGTTTCCGCCCAGGACATCATGGAGGGCAGAATGCCGTACCGTTCCTCGGGTTGGCTCATGACCCTGGCCCTCTGTATACGGTCATAAAAGGGCATTCCCCACAGGGACAGATCCCCGTGACCCCGGGGTATCCCCTTAATTCCTCCGATGCCCCACTTGATGTGGCCGGGAAGGTAAAACTCTGCGTTGCTCATGCTTTCAACCCCGCCCGCCACCACCACCCGAGCCTGTCCCGAAGCAATGAGGGCGGCGGCAAAGCGGACCGTATCCAGGCCGGTGCAGCAGCGACTGTCAAAGGTGATACCGGTAATGGCTTCGGGCCAGCCCGCCTTGAGCAGCGCCATTCGGGCAACGTTCACGTTCTCGCCATTTTGGTAGGACTGCCCCAGAATGACCTCGTCCACCCGTTCCGGCTCCATGTGGACCCGTTTCAGGGCTGCGTTCAGCACCAGGGCTGCCAGGTCACAGGCCGGAACGTCCTTGAGTCCCCCCATATATCGGCCTACCGGTGTTCTGACTGCGTTTACAATGACGGCTTCCATGATCGACTCCCTTTAGAAGGCCCCCTCGGGCATTTCCACAATTTCCCGTTCCTCACGCAGGCAGGTTTCCAGCCGGGCCATGGTAATGGGGAGTGTCGCCCCCACAAAGTAGGTGGCCTGCATGATTTTACCCCTGTGATAATCGTTTTCGCCCTTTTGGTCCATTATCTTTTTTGCAATGGCCGCCATGTCCAAAAGCCGCCAGGCCACGGTGACATCGCCGAAACAGAGGAGCGCCGGGTAGGTGTAGGAAGCCCACTGGTGTGGATCAGATTCCGAACGTCTGGCCATCTCATCGGCTGCCTGTCCCAGCCGCGCCACCGTTTCGGAAAGCGTCCTGACCTCTTTGTGAAGGGTTTTATGTTCCATGTTCTGTTCACAAAAGGATTCAATTGTCGACATGAAGGCCTTGAAGCAGGCACCGTCCTGGATCCGCATCTTACGCCCCAGAAGATCCATGGACTGAATGCCGTTGGTCCCCTCATAAAGGGACATGATTTTGGCATCCCGCAGGTATTGCTCCAGAGGGTATTCCCTGCTGAACCCATAGCCTCCCAGACACTGGATAGCCGTTTCACAGACCCGAAAGCCCATGTCCGAGCAGTAGGCCTTGATGATGGGTGTCATGAATTCCACAAGGGACTGGTAACGGGTCTTTTCTTGGCCGTCCGCCATTTCAAGGGCCAGATCGGACCAGAAAGCCCCCGTATAGATCATGGAGCGCATACCGTCTACCATGGCCTTCATCCACAACAGCATCCGGCGCACATCCGGGTGACCCAAGATGGGAATGTAATCGAGCGTTTTTCGTGTAATTTCAGATCCCTGAACCCGTTCCCGGGCATAGGCAAGCGCATTGTGGTAGGCGGTACTGGCCAGGGTCATGCCACTCACCCCCGTATTGATCCTGGCGGCGTTCATCATCTGGAACATATGGGCTAATCCATGGTTCTCCTTACCGCAGAGATATCCCTCACACCCGTCATTGTCCCCGAAATTAAGAGCGCAGGTGGGTGAGGCGTGCAGGCCCAGTTTCTTTTCCACGCCGCTGCAGACCACATCGTTGGCGTCCCCCACGGATCCGTCGGGCAAGACCCTGAACTTGGGGACAATGAACAGGGAAATGCCCCTGATTCCCTCGGGTGCCCCTTCCATCCGGGCGAGGACCAGGTGAATGATGTTCTCCGCCAGGTCATGGTCCCCCCAGGAAATGAAAATCTTGTTCCCCTTTATTTTGAAATGATCTCCCTCTCTCCTGGCCGTGGTGCGGATGGCGGCCAGGTTGGAGCCTGCGTCCGATTCGGTGAGGGCCATGGTGCCCGCCCACTCTCCTCCGAACATCCGTGGGATGAACCGTTCCCTGAGTTCGGGGGTGGCGAAGTTCTCAATGAGGTGGGCGGCTCCGTGGGTCAGGCTCGGCGCCATATTGAAGGCCTGGGACGCGCCGTACATGAGATCGTTGATGACGATCCGCATCATGTGGGGAAACCCTTGACCGCCGTATTCCGGATCCCGGGCCGCCGCGGTCCAGCCGGTTTCGCCGTAGAGTTTGAATGCCTCCCGGTATTGCGGCGCACAGCGAACCTCTCCTCCCTCGTAGACAACACCCCACGCCTCACCAATTCCCTGCAGGGGTTCCACAACCCCCATGGCGAATTTGACAGCCTCCTGGACCAGCATATCCAGGGTGGCTTCATCCAGTTCATGGTATCGTGGAAGGGTGCAGAGGGAACCGTAGTTCAACTGATCCTTGAGAATAAAAAAGAGATCTTTTTCGTTTATTTTGAAATGACCCATTGATGTTGTTTCTCCTTTATGATCTTTTTGTGTTGCTCCTTCAAAGCTCTTTTCAAAATCTTGCCCGTATGACTTTTGGGCAGATCGTCCACAATGCGAATCACGCGGGGGTATTTGTAGGGGGCAACCTTCTCCTTGATGAAGTTTCGGACGTCATCACTCGTGACCGCTTCCCCTGGTTTCAACACCACAACCGCTGCCACTTCCTCCCCCAGATCCGGGTGGGGGATACCGTAGACCGCCGCCTCCACAACGGCCGGGTGTTCATAGAGGAGTTCCTCTATTTCCCTGGGGTATATGTTGTACCCTCCCCGGATGACCATGTCCTTTTTCCGGTCCACAATGAAGATGTACCCTTCGATGTCCATGAGGGCCAGATCCCCCGTATGGAGCCATCCGTTCACGATTGCCGCGGCCGTTTCCTCGGACCGGTTGAGATACCCCTTCATGACGCCCGGCCCTCTTACGATGAGCTCTCCCACCCTGCCTTTTTGAACGTCGCCTCCGGCCTCGTCCACGATGCGCGCTTCAAAGCCCGGGATGGGAACCCCGATGGATCCGGGTTTCGTCTTTTTTCCGAACGGGTTTTCCACGCATACCGGAGAACATTCACTCAAGCCGTAGCCTTCATAGATTTTCGTCTGGAACTGTTTCTCAAAATTGCGGAGGACCTCCACGGGAAGGGATGATCCGCCCGAGACACAGAAGCGAAGTGAGGACCGGACCGGCTGGCCATCGTCCGCCGCGTGGATGAGACGGTTCAACATGGTCGGCACCGCGAACAGGACGGTGCTTTTCTCCGACCGGATGAGTCCCAGGACCGGGCCCGGATCAAACTGCCGGAAGAGATGCAGGGTCAGGCCCAGATAAATGGAGGCGTTGAGGGCGCTGGTCTGGCCGAAGATGTGGTAAAGGGGAAGAACGCCGATCACCACGTCGTCCGGATCAGTGACCCGCATGTCCGCCACGGTGATGGCGTTGTTGATGAGGTTCTTATGGGTCAGCATGGCCCCCTTGGGCAACCCCGTGGTACCGGAGGTATAGATGATAGCGGCCGTATCATTTTCCTCGGCCGAATAGGTGGAAGAGGTCTCCGGGCCCTGCACCGTTTCAAAGGGAATAAATCCGGAATTCGATTGGACGCCGGAGGCCACGCGCACTTTCAGGTTGCGGAGATCGGAGAGGATCTTTCCGGGCTCCTCCAGAAAGGGGGCCATGCCGATGAACCCTCTGGCGGCCGAGTCCTCAAAAATATGTGCCAATTCATGACGTTTGTAAAGAAAGTTCACGGGGACAACGGCGACCCCCATTCTGGCAAGGGCATAATAGGCCGTGATGAATTCCATACCCGATTGCATCATCAGGATACAGGTATCTTTGGGGGCGAGTCCCAGGGACCTTAAACCGCCGGCAAAACTGTTAACCTTTCGGTTAAGATCCCGGTAGGTGATCTCTTCCCCCTCAAACCGCAAGGCAATCCGGTTCGGGACTCGCTTGGCGCTGTTTTCGAGAAGGTCGGCAAGATTCATAGGTTTTCTCACACCTCATTTCCTGGAACCGTCTTTATGATATTCGTACCATCCCTTACCGGTTTTTCGGCCCAAGTGGCCTGCGGTCACCTTTTTCCTCAGGAGCAGGGGAGGATACCACCGGGGGTCCCCCGTTTCATGGTACATGGCCATCATGGCGCCGTAGGTGACATCCAGTCCCACCATATCGCCCGTTTCAAAGATGCCCATCTTGCGGCCGGAGGCCAGCTTCAACCCTTTATCGATATCTTCCACCGTGGCGACTCCCTGTTCTACCAGGCGCATGGCCTCCATGGTGGATGGGAAATTGATGCGGTTGATGACAAAACCGGCCACATCGCGGTTGACCATGATGGGCGCTTTGCCGATCTGGAGAGCAAAGGCTCTGCCGGCTTGGGCCGTCTCATCGCTGGTTGCCAACCCCTTGATGACCTCAACGGCCTTCATCATGGGAACCGGACTGAAGAAATGAAGCCCCAGGACCTTTTCCGGCCTCTTGGTGACCGCCGCCAGTTCCGTAATGGATATGGCCGAGGTATTGCTGGCAATAAGGGCCTCTGGAGCTGCCGCCTTATCCAGCTGTTGAAACACCTCCCGTTTGAGTTCCAGATTTTCGAATACGGCTTCGATCAAAAGATCCGCTCCTCCGTTTTTGGAAAAATCCGTTACGGTTTGAATCCGCTTCATGATGGTGGCGCAGTCTTCGGTGATTTTTCCCTTTTCGAAAAACTTGTTCAGGGACCATTCCATGTTCTTGACAGCCTTTTTCAAGGCCTCAGGATCGATGTCGTAGAGCAGGACCTCAATCCCCGCCTGAGCACAGACCTGGGAAATACCGCTCCCCATGAGGCCTGATCCCACCACAAATACTTTTTTTACCGTCATTTTATGAATACCCCCTCAAAAAGTTTCATTCCCTTTCAAACCGGCCCCGCCGGCGGCTTGGCTGACAACTGTTTCCTGCACCCTGTAAAAAAACCGTCAATCTTTCGTCAGCTCCCGTGCAATCACCATTCGCTGGATCTCGCTGGTGCCCTCGTAGATCCGGTAGAGCCGAAGGTCCCGGTAGAACCGCTCCACGGGAAAATCCTTCATATAGCCCATGCCTCCGAAGATTTGCACTGCGTTGTCAGCCACCCGGCAGGCCATTTCCGTACAGAAAAGCTTGGCCATGGACGCCTCTTTGATGACCTTTTTGCCCTGATCCCGGGTCCAGGCGGCATGATAGAGCATCTGCCTTGCTCCGTAGATATCCGTGGCCATGTCGGCCAGCATGTTCTGAATGGATTGGAATCGGGCGATAGGCTTTCCGAACTGAACCCGTTCCTTGGAATACCCGATGCACAGTTCCAGGAGTTTCTGGGCTGCGCCCAGGGCGCAGGCCCCCATGGTCAAACGGCCCTTGTCCAGGACCCCCATGGCGGTCTTGAACCCATTTCCGATTTTGGGTTCTCCACCGATGACATTTTCCACGGGAACGCGGCACTGGTCAAAGATCAGCTCGCTGGTATGGCTGCCGCGCAATCCCATCTTGCGCTCGATGGTGCCCGCATAAAAGCCGGGCGTGTTTTTTTCCACCACAAAGGCGGTGATCCCGCCCCGTGCCTTTTTTGCCTTGTCGGTTGCCGCGATGACGGTGGCCACATCGGCGATGTCGCCGTTGGTGATGAAGTGTTTCAGACCGTTTAAAACAAAATAATCGCCGTCCCGTTCCGCGGTGGTCTGTATATTGGCAGCATCAGACCCCGCCTCCGGTTCGGAGAGGGCAAAACAGGCGGTCCATTGGCCGCTGGCGATTCGGGGAAGGTATTTTTGCTTTTGTTCCTTGGTGCCGTCAAAGAGAATGCCCATGGAGCCGATGCCGTTGCTGGTGCCGATGCGGGAGCGAAAGCAGGCATTGGTTTTGGTGAGTTCTTCATAGACCAGACACTCACCAAAGGTCCCCAGACCGAGCCCCCCGTATTCATCGGGAATGGAGAGCCCGAAGAGGCCCAATTCCCGCATCTTTTGAACAATCTCTTCGGGAATGTTGTCTTCCTCTTCCACCTTCCGGCTGATGGGCTCAAGATCCTGCTTCACAAAACGGCGGATCGTCTCCTGCATCATCTTTAGGTTTTCAGGTATTTCAAAATCCACTGCAAACTCCTCGATTCATGGCCCGGCCTTTGCAACGACGTGTTCCGGGTTTTTCGAATTTCAATTTTGCAAAAGAGGTGCCATTCTTATGTGAGAGTCTTATGCAATTGAAATGTTTATAGAATTTATGCGCGCACCCAGAAGAAATCATATTGGCGCGTCATTGGATGGGATAAGTGTAGAGAATTTGCTACCTATTTTTGGTTTGGATTTCATTGCAATGGCTAATAACTTGAAAAAAAAGGTTTTGCTCTGGTGCTATTTTTTTCTACATGTACCGAAATATATACACTGCGGAAAATTAGGGTCAGCGCCATTTGTCCCAATATGAAATATTTTGGAAAAGCGCCGGAAACCGAAATCATGAGATGGCTAGAAAACCCACATGCCTACCCCAATCGACCCATGATAGCGGCCAAAAAAGAATTTCACCCTTACAAAGGATTATTGGTGGTATCTCTATTGGATTTCAAATGCCATTTTTGCTGTCTGGAAGAGTGCGGGAGATGGCAGTTATGCCTGTTTTCGATCGTGACCTTCCATCGGACGGAAGCAGCATAACCTTCGATAAGCCATTTTATTAATTGATTTCTGCATTTACGAATTTTCCCAATTTCGTTTGCATCCGGAGTTTCCATTTGATAAAATAATTAGAATTTGCCTATAGAGAATTCTGCAAACGGGATGATGCAACGGAACGATTTACAGAGGCGTCTTATAGGGACAGAAACAACCAACTCCGTATTTTATACGGATACATCTAGTTATTGTTATTTGTCAATGACATGAAAGATTAAAAATGAATACATCAACTTTAATTTGGGGGGTGATGTTTGGATCAATCGGCTTAGGATTTTTTGTTTATGGCAAAAAGCAAAAAGCCATCATTCCTTTTTTTTGTGGCATAGTTTTAATGGTATTTCCATATTTTGCATCAAACCTATACATTCTGATCTTTTCAGGTATTATTTTGGTAGCACTGCCTTTTTTTATTAAAATATAGCGCATCTATTTAAATTGTATGTCGTGGAATAATAATGAATTTCAAACCTTCATATTGCCAGGCACAACAAATAACAAGCGCTTGCACTACCGACCAGGCTACAGCGGCGCTTTTCAAAAAGTTTTTGTTCATTGAAGCGCATTCCATTTTCAAAGTCTATTGCTATGAATAGCCTGGCGGGTAAAGCGCAGCGTTCCGCACGACAAAGTCACGATTCAACAATAATTATCCCGCTCTGAGCGGTGAGCACCACTGATAACTCAAGAATACGGCTGGATGTCTTAACAGCATTTGAGGAAGAGTTTATGCCATCAAAATCTTGAGATACGGTTTAGATAAGGACGAATGTGATTGGTTGTGTGAAGTCGGCCTGCTGATGAGAGCAGACATGAAATTCCGGCGAGCGTCACGGAAACATGGATTTTGAAAAAGATCTAACCCGGGAAGTACCGCCTACATATTCATTACAAGAACTTTCTCGCTAACCGGACATCAAGGTTGAGTGAGGCATGATATTTCAGGTTTCAACATTGTATCGTTTCAATTTCTGGTACAAGCCGGTCCGGTGCATACCCAGGATTCTGGCCGCTTTTGCCTTGTTGCCGCCGGTGTATCGAAGCGCCTCTATGATGGCCCGTTTTTCGGCATCTGCCAGAATATTCCGCAGGAGCCCCACGGGCTCTCCGGTCTTGCGCGCCTCTGTGTAAAATTTTCGGATTCGACCGGGCAGGTCGTCCACGGATATCTGCTGCCCTTCCGCAATGTTCATGGCCCGTTCCAGTGCGTTTTTCAACTCCCTGACGTTGCCCGGCCAGGAATATCGCTGGAACAGGGTCATGGCCTCGGGGGAAATCCTGTTGGGAATGAGACGTCTTTTTTCCCTCAGATTGGAGAGGAGATAATAGGCGATTCTCGGAATGTCTTCCGGCATCTCCCGGAGACTTGGCGTCCGGATATGGAAGATGTTGAGGCGGTAAAAGAGGTCTGACCGGAACAGTCCCTCTTTGATCATACGGCCAAGGTCCTGGTTTGTGGCGGCGATGACCCGGAAATCCAGTTTCGTGGACCTTGTGGCGCCGATTCTCTCCACTTCGTGTTCCTGAAGCACCCGCAGGAGCTTCGCCTGCATGGGAAGGGGCATATCGCCGATTTCATCGAGGAAGATGGTGCCATGGTCCGCTAGTTCGAATTTGCCCGGTTTGCCTTGAACCCTGGCGCCGGTAAAGGCGCCCCCTTCGTAGCCGAAAATTTCGCTTTCAATCAGTTCGTGGGGTATGGCGGCGCAGTTCACTTTGATGAAAGGCCCGTCGGCCCGGTGGCTGTTTTGATGAATGGCTTGAGCAAAAAGTTCTTTACCCGTACCCGATTCGCCGGTGATGAGGGCCGTAGCATCACTGGTGGCAGCCTGAAGCCCTTGTTTCCTGGCTGCCACCATGGCTTTGGATTCACCGATGATCTTTTCCCAGGCGTGTCGGCCTCCTTCAAAGGAGGTGACCTCGGAACGGTAATACTGCACCTGCCCCTCAAGAATTTCTATGCGGCGGTACATATCCTTGATTTTTTCCGTCTGGTGAAACATGAGTTTCCCCAACACGCCGATGACATTTCCCTCGGTGTCTTTCAGGGGAATTCTGGAAATGATCCGCTGCCGTTTTCCGATAAAAAAGGTTTTGCCGATCTCGGCCTTTCCGGTCTTTAAGACTTCCGGCATACGGGTATTTTTGACCACTTCGGTGATGTGCTTTCCCACGGCTTCCTCGGGGGAGACCACATATCCCTTTTCCCGGGTGTTATGCCGGCTCATAAACCGGATGATGCCGTCTATGTCGATGACAATGGGGCATTCGTATGGATTGTCCACGAACGCGTCAAACAGAAGCCTGTCGGTTCGGGTGACCCATTCGGGGGGAGAATCATTTCCCATGGTTGTTCAAGACCGTAAAGAGTTATCAAAGCGTGTTTCTTCCTAATCGGGAAAAGACACCCTAAATGGAATGGAGCTCCTCCATCACTTCGAGAACCGGTTTGGCGGCCAAGAGACCTGCGATCTTGTCGTTGAATTCTTTGAAATAAGCCGTGCTTGAATGATGTTCGAGGGCGTTTTTATCCGTGTATCGCTCGATGACCACCAGTTCGGCGGGGTTTTTCTTCCCTTGATTTAAGGTGTAATAAAGAGTGCCTTCTTCTTCGGCCACATGTTTCATCAAGTCCTTGAACAGATCAATGGCTTCATCTTCCCTGCCTTCTTTAATGGCTAACCTTGCAATCAAACTGATCATGGCATAATCTCCTTTTTTAAAAAACAATGTTTACGGATTCGGTAGATATGTTTTTCGCAGCCGCTGCATCCCTTTGACCCAACGGTCGTAATCCGCCGCTTTCCCCTGCAGATAGTCCTTTACCTTCGCGTGTGGCATAATCATGTAACGCTCTTCCGCCAGCGCCGCCATGACGTCTTCGGCCACCTGTTCCGCTTCCAGCATTCCGTCCAGAGCGGCGATACCGCCGCCGTTTCGGGTCATGAGGGAGCGCACCGCCATGGGGCAGATGACCGACACCTGAATGCCCCGATCACCGTAGTTGATGGCCAGGTTGTCCGCCACGCCCACGGCGGCGTGCTTGGTAGTGGTATAGGGCGTCGAGTCGATCTGATTGAGCAGGCCAGCCGCGGAGGCTGTGATGATGAATCCCCCCGAACCCCTCTCCAGCATCTTCGGAATCACCGCTCTCGCCCCATAGATGTGGGACATCACATTGATTTCCCAGATCCGCTGCCAGTCAGCATTTGAGACTTCCAAAAGTCCTTGGATGATGATTCCCGCATTGGAAAAAAACAGATCAACTGTTCCGAAGCGTTCTTCGGTCTGCTGAACCACCTTGAAAATTTCTTCCTCCTTCGACACATCGCATTCCAAAGCCAACCCGTCGATTTCCCCGGCCAGGGTTTGTGCTCCTTGAACATCGATATCGGCCACCACAACACCTTTGGCGTTTTCTTTTGCCAATTGTCGACACAGAGCCGCTCCGATGCCGTTGGAGCCTCCCGTTACAATGGACACTTTGTCTTTAACCTGCATGGAATTTTACCTCTTTTAGGAATATTTGTTTACATAAAACTGAGCCAGCATGCCGCCGTCACAGATGATGGTGGTGCCCGTGGTAAATGAAATCATTTTAATCCCTTCCATCGGTTTTTGGGTCATTAGAAAAATCTTCGCTACGTTCTGCGATTTGCCTAAAGGCATCCTCCAGCAGCGGAATGAAGGAGACAATGTCTTCCACGATGCAGATATCCGCTTCGTTGAACATGGGTGCGCCGGGATCCGTATTGATGGCGATGACAAACCTGGCACCCCGCATCCCCCTTACGTGCTGTGAAGCGCCGGATATGCCGCAGGCCAGGTAAAGGGCCGGCGAGACACTAGCCCCGGTGACCCCTACCTGACGATTGTATTCCAGCCAGCCGCGATCGCAGAGGATGCGGGTACCGGCCACCTCTGCGTGGGAAAATAATTTCGCCAGACGGTGAATCAATTCCATGTTTTCACGCTCTCCAATGCCGTTGCCCACAGCTACGATGATGGGGGCGGAAGTGATATGGGTTGAATCGGCCTCAGCCTTCTTGCTCCCCAGATAACGGGTCCGCCCCGAAGGCCATGATACGTCTTTATGGATTAAGGGAGCCGCGGGTGATGCTTCAGCGGAGGGTTCAAACTTGAAGATTCCCGGCTGTACGGTAATCACCGTGGTGTCTGCGCTGGAAGCATAAAGCCCCTTGACTTTGCCGCCGTAGAGATCCCTTTGAAAACAGAGCCGCCCCTGAAATTCAACCAGACCATCCACACCGCAAATACAACCTGCCCCTGCGCGAGCCGCCAGCGCCGGCGCCCATTCCCATCCCCGTGAAGTATGGGCCGTGCACACAAATGCCGGATGAAGGGCCTCCATCTCCTGAGTGAGTACCGCGCAATAAGTTTCATTAAGATATGCCCCCAACCTTTGGTCCTGGACCACCGTCACCGGAAGGCCGACCTGTTCAGCCATATCCTGAGCAGCCTTATCCACAGCGTCGCCCAGAATCCAGATTCCCATGGCCCCACCCCTCAGCGCTTGCAGCTTTCGGCCAAAGGCGATCAGGTCGTAGAGTTCAGGATCAACGTAGCCTTTGTGGCAGGCGGCAATGAGCATAATCTTCACAGGTTCCATCATGGTTCAAATCAAAGCCTTTGCTTTTAAAATGGCCGCCGTCTGGGCGGCTTTTTCCAACGCCGAACCGGTGATCTCTTTTGCTGCGCGTGAATGCTTGGGTAAGACGAAACCGAGACAGTCCACATGGGTTTTTACGGGTTTCAGGGTGTCGGTGGGAATGGTGTTAAACACCTTTTGATTGGCGCGCAGCAAATTGGAAAGGGATGGATATCGGGGCCGGTTGATCCCGGGCTGCAATGCCAGCAGGGCCGGCAAAGGAAGATTCATCATTTCCCGGGCGCCGCCCTCGATCTCCCTTTCAATGGTTACATGTGTCAGGTCGCTGGACAGTTCCATTCCGATAACCTGGGTGGCATAGGGCAGATCCATCAATGCCGCCGTCATGGGGCCCACTTGGCCGCACATGACGTCCTCGCTCATGCTGCCGCATAAAACCAGGTCATATGCCATGGCGTGTGCAACTTCTGAAATCCAGGTAGCAATGGCCTGAGACCCCGGGTCGGCATCCGTTGAGGTGAGCAAGTGGATGCCTTCACCGCATCCCATCCCGACAGCGCGTTTGAGGACCTGGGAAGCCTGCGCCGGTCCCACCGTGATCACACGGACATGCACCTCTGGCAGGGATTCCTTTATGCTGACGGCCTGCTCCACGGCAAATTCATCAAAGTGGTTCATGGCAAACCGGCCGAAATTTTCCATCACCGCCAAGCCCTGATCGTCGGTTTTTACCGCGATTCCTTCCGCTTCGGGAACCTGTTTGGCGCACACCAGAATTTTCATGACCTCTTGGCATCCACTGTTCAAAAAGGTTTCGGTTCTGAGATGATTGATGGCCAGCAGCCATTATTTAAAAGGTCGAGGGAGACAATGTCAAATAAAAAATAACAAGTGTTCGTTATTTTTTTGTTGACTCCCCTGAACAGCTTCGTTACTTTTGCTTCTATGGGAAACTTTTCCGCCGCAGCTTTAAGGGATGGTCCGAACCGATGGAATAAAGGGCATGAGTGAAATATATTTCATCCGACACGGGCAGGCCTCTTTCGGAACAAGCGATTACGACCGCCTCTCCCCAATCGGCATCCGTCAGGCCCGGATCGTGGCAGACCATCTGGCCCATGTGGGAATGGGTTTTGACGCCATCTACAGTGGCCGCATGAAACGCCAGCGGGATACTGCCAGTCCATTAATTCAGCGATATGAAGGAGTTCTGCCGAACAATTCTCAGCCTTCTATTTTACCGGCTTTCAATGAATATGATTCCAGAGCATTGTTGGTGGCACGAACCAGGATTTCCCAGGCCCCCGACCCATTGACAACCGCTGAAATTCTCGCCCTGGGTCAGGACAGAAGGGCTTTTCAAGCCTATTTTTCCGAAACCGTAAATGGATGGCTTGAGGGCCGTTACGACGAACAGGAAGGCATCGAGACATGGGCTTCGTTTTGTGCGCGTGTCCGCGAGGGTGTGGAACACCTGAAAACCCGCCACGGCAGCGGCTGTCGCCTTGCGGTCTTCACCTCGGGCGGTCCCATATCGGTGGTCTTGCAAATGGCCCTGGGCTTGAGCCATCGCAAAACCGTGGAACTCAGCTGGCAGATCATGAACGCCTCATTGACCTGTATCAAGTACAACCCGTCCGGAATCTCCCTGTCGGTTTTCAATAACATCACGCCCCTGCTGCTGGCCGGGGATCCGGCATTATTGACATACCGGTAAGAATGGTCTGAGGCCGCAGGAAATTTCGAATTGTCTTGAACTGAATCATAGGAGCTTTTCACCCGTTTACCCATTAGAAAAAGGAGCCAATAATGGATTTTACAATTTCAGAAAAAATGCAGACCATTTTGGGGATGATCGACGAGTTCGTCGTCAAAGAACTGATCCCCCTGGAGAAAGACTTTCTGGCCGATCGCCTGAAGGAGTTGCTTCCCGTCCTGGAAGAAAAGCGTGCCATGGTCCGGCAGATGGAACTCTGGGCGCCGCTACATCCGGCCGAACTGGGTGGCATGGGGCTGACGTTGATGGAAAGCGCGCTGGTTTTTGAAGCTTTGGGCCGCACGCCCCTGGGCCTGTATACCTTCGGCTGCATGGCGCCCGATGCCGGTAACATCGAAATCCTGCACAAA
Source organism: Deltaproteobacteria bacterium (assembly GCA_022340265.1). GTDB lineage: Bacteria > Desulfobacterota > DSM-4660 > Desulfatiglandales > Desulfatiglandaceae > NaphS2. The sequence continues at coordinate 20,414 of JAJDOH010000074.1, forward strand.
TTCGGCACCCCTGAGCAGGCGAAAGAATTCCTGGTGCCCCTGGTAGCGGGTAAAATCCGCAGCTGTTTCTCCATGACCGAAGTGGACATGCCCGGTTCCAACCCGGTCATGATGGAAACCACCGCCGTGAAAGATGGGGATGATTATGTGATCAACGGCCACAAATGGTACACCAGCTCCGCGGACGGGGCTGCATTTGCCATCGTGATGGCTGTCACCGACCCGGATGCGCCTCCGCACCGCCAGGCCAGCATGATTATCGTCCCGGCTGATACGCCCGGGTTTAACCTGGCGCGCAATATTCCGGTCATGGGGCACGAAGGCCACGGCTATTTCAGTCACGGCGAGATCCTCTATCAAAACTGCCGGGTGCCTCAAAAAAATCTTCTGGGCCAGGAGGGTCACGGATTTGTCATTGCCCAGGAAAGGCTGGGCCCCGGCCGCATCCATCACTGCATGCGCTGGATCGGCATTTGCAATCGTTCATTTGATCTCATGTGCGCACGCGCAAGGGATCGCATCATCGCCCCAAATCGAAAATTGGCCGACCGTCAGTTGGTTCAGGCCATGATCGCTGAAAGCGCCGCTGAAATCCAGGCCGCCCGCCTGATGGTCCTGCATGCCGCTTGGAAAATTCAGGAATCCGGAACCAAGGAAGCGCGCAAAGAGATCTCCATGATCAAGTTTACAGTGGCCAACACCATGCAGCGGGTGGTGGATCGCGCCTTGCAGGTCCATGGGGGCCTGGGCATGACGGATGATACCATTATTGCTCATTTTTTCCGACACGAGCGAGCCTCCAGAATCTATGACGGCGTGGACGAGGTCCACAAGGTTTCCGTGGCCCGGCAGATTTTGAAAACCTATGAAAACAAAACCATAAAATAGATAAACCGTGAAACAGATACCCATTGATGATTACAACCAATTCAAAAAGGAGGTCAGCGCTTTAAAAAAAAGCTGCTATCTGGAGTTCTTTGCGGAAAACCCTGGTGTTTTTCAGATCAAAAAGGAGAAGACCATCAGCAAAAACCTGGAACGGATCTTTGCCGCAGCCCTTAAAATCAGCAACAAAAAGGGATTTCACGCCATGACCATGCGGGACCTTAGCAAAGCGGCCAACTTGAGCACCGGCGCCCTGTATAACTATTTTTCCGGAAAAGATGACTTGCTGGCCATGATGCAGCGCCACCGCCGCACCATTACCTCGCGCGTGCTCAAAGGCAATATTGCGGTGGAAAAGGAACCGTTAAATAAACTGCGCGCAGCCATACGGACCCATTTGTACCTGAGTGAAGCCATGCAGCCGTGGTTCTTTTTTTCCTACATGGAAGCCAAGAACATCGGCGCCAAAGAGCGCCGGGCCGCGGTCCAGGGAGAGCTGAACACGGAAAAGCTCTTTGCCGAGATTGTGGACATGGGCCGGGATCAGGGCATTTTTCTAACGGACAACGCTCTGATGACGGCCAGCCTCATCAAGGCCATGGTGCAGGACTGGTACCTCAAACGGGCTAAATATGCCCGCAGGAATATTGATGTAAATTCTTACGCCCGGTTCATGACCGCCTTTATCGAAAGCAGTCTGCTGAACCCTAAATTCTCAACCCCGTCCGAAAGGTAAATGCCCATGCATCCAATGAATCAGATGGACCATCGGGATCGCCCCACGGATGTCCGCCCCGGCGAGGAATTGGCAGCGGACGTCATTGAAGCCTATTTAACCGAAGCCATCCCCGATCTTAAGGGACCGCTCCACGTACAGCAGTACCCGTGCGGTGCTTCCAACTTGACCTATCTGCTTTCCTTTGCCGACCGGCAGTTGGTGCTCAGGCGCCCGCCTTTCGGCACCAAGGCGGCAACAGCCCATGACATGGGCCGCGAATACAAGGTGCTCTCCGCCCTGAGCTCACATTGGCCCTACGCGCCTCGCCCGCTGATTTATTGCGAGGATACGTCCGTCATTGGTGCTAGATTTTACGTCATGGAGCACTTGCAGGGCATTATTTTACGCAAAGAAATTCCCGAGGGGCTTTTCTCCACGCCCGAGCAAATAAGGCAGTTGTATGAGAAATTTGTCAACGCGCTGGTGGAACTGCATTCCCTGGATTACGCGAGTATCGGACTGGGGAACTTGGGCAAACCCGAAGGGTATGTTCGACGGCAGGTCCTGGGATGGAACAAGCGGTTTCGGGCGGCCCGCACTTCCGATGTGCCCGACTGCGAAGCTGTTATGACCTGGCTGGAGGAAAAGATACCGCCCGAAACCAATCATGCCGGCATTATCCACAACGACTTTAAACTGGACAACATCGTTTTGGACCCTTCAGATCCCTATCGGATCATCGGTGTTCTGGATTGGGAGATGTGCACCATCGGCGATCCGCTCATGGATCTCGGGTGCACACTGGGGTATTGGGTGCAAAAGGACGATCCCGAAGAGCGCCATATCATCCGCACCATGCCCACCCACGTCGATGGCGCCCTGACCCGGCACCAATTCGTGGATCTCTACGGCCGCATCTCCGGCATCCGGATGGATCATTTTGATTTCTACCACTGCTTCGGGCTTTTCCGGCTTGCGGTGATTATTCAACAGATCTACTACCGTTTCTATCACGGCCAGACCCAAAACCCCCGGGCCAAAACATATGCCCAAGGGGTTCACGTGCTGGAAAGAGCCTCTAGAAAAGTAATGGCTCAGTCAGGCCTCTGATGGGACATTATGTGCTGATTCCAGAGGGAAATACCCTCGATGGGGTTCAATCAGGATTTTTACTTCAGGGGCGTTGCCGGAACTCAGCCGTTCAAATGCTCCCTGCACCTCGTCAAGATCTATCTTATCATCAACAAAACGTTTCGTATCAATCATCCCGCGCGACATCATCTCCATGGTATGTTCAAACTCCGGGATGGAATAGCCCATGTCGCCGATCAACCGCATCTCCTTGCGGCAGACAGGCAGCGTCATGACAGGGATTGGGGCGTAACTTATACCCACAAGCAATAGTGTGCCCTGATGATTGAGGACATCTATGGCAGCGTTGATACCACCCGCGCTCCCAGAACAGTCAATGGCCTTATCAAATAGACCTTTCGCCGTCTTCTTCAATGTGGATGTCAATTCGGGGTCCTTTGCGTTGAACATGGCATGGATATCACCAAAGGCGAGCGCTTTGGCCCCTCGCGATTCATTGGTTTCGCTCATTCCCAAAAAAGAGGCTCCGTATATCCGGGCCCACACGGCGCACAGCAGGCCTATAACGCCGCCGCCTACAATCAATACCTTATCTCCAGCCTTAATATTTGCGAGATTAACCGCATGGAGCGCCACCGTCGCCGGTTCAACCACAGCGGCCTCAACATCGCTGACGGTATCCGGCAGCTTGCGGACCATATCGGGCCGGGCTGAAAAGTATTCAGCGTAAGACCCAGGGGCGGTTACGCCGGGTATCCCCCTTTTGAGACTGTATTTGCATGTGTGGTATCCCGAATTCCGACACCATGAACATTCTCCGCATGGGTTGAGTGGAATGACGGTTACGCGATCTCCGGGATTGAGATCATCACGCGATCCACTGTCCACGACCGTTCCGCCGAATTCATGCCCTGGAATTAATCCTTCCGGTTTACCCTTTTCCCATATATGAATATCTGAGCCGCAGATACCTGATGTCTTAACCTTGATGATGACCTTTTCTCCATCTGCCTCGGGAATCGGTACTTCAACGACAGACAGCCTCTTTTTCCCTTCTATTTTTAGCGCTTTCATTGTGGTTCGCATCTTTGATCCTAATAACTTTCGCCGTAAGCTTTCATGGCCATACCGAAACTTCTTGTGACAGGGCTCATATTCTCCTTGTCCACCTGCACATTTATGATTGAGGGTTTGCCGTTTGCGACAGCCCGCTGAATGGCGGGTATGATCTCTTCCGGGGCAGTAACCCTTTCACCATGTCCGCCCCACATTTCAGGCATTTTTTCATAGGCCCGCATATGGCTCAGATCAACATTACTGTGCCCCTTTTCCTGGATATACTCCCCGCGGGCCACACCTTCTGAAAGCTTGATCATACCCCAGGCAGAGTCATTGGAAATGACACACACAACAGGCATATCAAATCTTGCCATTGTATCGAATTCCATGGCATAAAACCCGAAGCTGCCGTCACCGGTATAATAAAGCACCGGCTTATAATTTGCTGCGCATGCGCCGATCGAAAAACCAGCGCCTGTGCCGATGGTTCCGTTTGGGCCGAAGGTAATAACCTGGTACGGACGATGAGCGGTTACCGCGGTCTTGATCCACTGTGAGGCGTCACCCCCGTCGCATACTACCGTCCAATCCTGCCCCTCGGCGTCAAGGAATTTGGCGACTTCAGCGGCACATCGGCCGGGTGACATTGGGTTTCCCTCTGCATTAAAACCCTCTCTCCAGTATCTTAATCCTTTTTCAGCCAATTCTCCGGCTTTCCTGAGCCACGTAAGGTCTTCCTTCTTTCCACTGTTTGACTTCACTACAGCGAGGATTTGCTTTGCAACAGCACCCGCGCCTCCGACGATTCCGATCTCCGCGGGCGCGTTATAACCTATTTTGGTCTTGTCGGGATGAGCCTGGATTATCCGCACATCCTTATTGAACAGCGGGGGTTTTCCTTTTCCTATTCTGTAATCAAAATCAACGCCAAGGGCCAGTACCACATCCGCCCCTCCCATCGCAGACATCATATTGTACTGTGGACTCACGCTTTCATCCTTAATCAGGCCTCTTGCCAGTTCTTGGGAACCCACGGGCAGTTTCAGATATTCCACAAGTTCAGCCACGGCGTCCTTACCATCCTCCAGAGAATACCGTGCCCCATTACCGAGAACAAGCGCAGGACATTCAGCATTGATAAGGAGACTGGCAGCCTCTTCTATCAGAGCGGGATCACCATGGGGTTGTGCTACGGTTCTGTAGTTGATCGGGAACATAACGCGATCCTCATCGACCTTTTTAGCCAGAATATCACTGCCGACTTCGAGATATACAGGGCCGCAGAAGTCATCAAGCGCGTGTCGAAAGGCCATGCCCACATACTCGGGGATCCTTTCCGTGGCATAGATCTTTCTTGCCCATTTTGTGCAATCCGCCATGACAGCGAGCGTCGGCATATCCTGAAGCGGTCCGGTTTCATTTTCCCGCACAGGAGAAGCACCTCCGATATGAATAACCGGATTCCCCGCATGCAGGGATTCAAGCATCGCGCTTACGGTGTTCGAAACACCCGGTCCCGCGGTTGTAAGAACAATCCCCGGCCTGCCTGTTATCCGGGCATGGGCATCGGCGGCATAGGCTGCCGTGCATTCATGTCTGAAATCAATAATCCTTATGCCGAGTTCACACAAACCGTAAAAAATCGGCATAATGTGACCTCCGCACAGTGTGAAAACACACTCAACATTTTCTTTCTTCAATGCCTTTGCAAATAGAACTCCGCCGTCAACTTTTCCCATCCAGCTTCCTCCAATTATTTTCTTTATTACAGACCCAGATAGGTTTTGCGGATGATTTCATTCTGAAGCAGTTCATCCCCGGTGCCCTGTGCGATGATCTTTCCTGATGAGAGGACGTAGTTGCGGACGGTCATGGTGAAGACCGTGCCCACTTCCTGCTCCACCAGGAGCACGGTAAGGCCAAGATCGGCAATCTTGCTGATCTTTTCAAACACTTCCGCCCTGGATATGGGGGCTAAGCCCGTGGAGGGTTCGTCAATGCACAGGAGTTTGGGTTCGGACATCAAGGCCCGGCCGATGGCCAGCATCTGCTGCTCCCCGCCGGACATGGTGCCGGATATCTGTTTTGGCCGTTTTTTCAAAATGGGAAAGAGGGAATGGATCTGGTCGAGGTTTTCCTGGATCCGCTTTCGGTCTCGAATGAGGTAAGCCCCCGACTGGAGGTTTTCCAGAACGGTCATTTCCTTGAAAGGCCGTCGCCTTTCAGGGCAGTGGACAAGACCCATTTTTACAATCTCGTGGGCGGGCACCTGATCGATCCGCTCCCCATCAAAGATCACGGTTCCCTCCATGGTGATGTCCTCGCCCGCGGACCTTTTGGTGAGCTCCCGTTCCCAAACCACCAATCCGGTAACGGCCCGAAGCAGGGTGGATTTCCCCGCCCCGTTGGGGCCCACCAGGCTCACCAGTTCACCGGTATCCACACCCATGCTGATGTCGTTCAACAGCATGGCCCTGTCGTAGCAAACCGTCAAATGAGCAATTTCAAGCAGCAATCTTGCCTCCTTCACCCAGATAGGCCCGAATGACTTCCGGTTGCTCCACCACTTCCCGGGGAGTTCCGTCCGCAATGATGGTGCCAAAATTGAGCACGATGATGCGGTCCACGATTTTCATGAGCTGCTGCAGCTTGTGCTCCACGATGATCATGCCCGGACCTTCACTGTGGAGTCTGCCGAAACGCCCCCCCTTGTGAAGCCGGTGGATGGATTTGGCCATGAGGTCCGTCTCCGCGGGGCTCAGGCCCCCGAAGGGTTCATCCAGCAGCAGCAGTTCCGGCTCCGTAGCCACGGCCCGGGCCACCTCCAGCCGTTTGAGGTCCCCCTGTGAGAGGGTGGAGGCTTTCTCCAGAGCCATATCGGAAATGCCCGCGAATTCCAGCGCGTCCATGGCCTTGGCTTCCGCCCGTTTGACCCACTCTCCCCGCTTCATGGCCCGGGGGCAGAGACAGGAGACCATGACATTGGCGATGATGGGCAGCCGGCGGAAGGGGCGCATGTTCTGAAAGGTGCAGGCGATCCCTCGGTTCACGATATCCCAGGTCTTGAGTCCCACGATGTTCTTCCCCTTGAAACGGATGGCGCCAGCATCAGGTTTCAGGATGGCGGTGATGAGCCGCAAAAGGGTGGTCTTGCCGGCACCGTTGGGGCCGATGAGGCCAACGACCTGGTCGCGCTCCATGCTGAATCCCACATTATTGACGGCCCGCAATCCTCCGAAGCCTTTGTTGAGGCCCTCTATTTCCAGAAAAGACAGGCCCATGTTATTCCTCCATTTCTTCCCGGAGTTCCCTTCGGGAGACCTTCCCAACATCGGTCTTGGGCAGTTCCCCGCGGAATTCGATGATCCTGGGAACCTTGTAGTGGGCAAGGTTCTGCCGGCAGAATTCCATGATCTCCTCTTCGGAAATCTTTCCCCGAGCATCACTTTCAAGAACCACGTAGGCCTTGATCAAGTGTCCGACCTTGGGATCCGGAACCCCCACAACACCCGCGGCCTTGATTTTGGGGTGTTTATAGAGAACCTCCTCCACGTGCCTGGCAAAGACCGAATACCCTTTAAATTTGATCAGGTCCCGTTTGCGGTCAACGAAATGGAAATACCCTTCCTCATCCATCCGCACCAGGTCCCCGGTCCTGAGCCACCGCTTTCCGTCCATGTCCATCATGGACTCTTTTGTGCTGTCCGGTCGGCGCCAGTATCCCTGCATGATATTGGGGCCGCTGAGAATTAATTCGCCGTCTTCCCCCACCGGCATGCACTGGTCCCCGTCCACATCCACGATGGCCGCGTCCAGACCAGGCAGAGGAACCCCGAAGGACCCGGATTTGGGTCTGTGGTAGGGGGTGGAGTGGCTCACCGCCGTGGTTTCCGTCATACCGTATCCCTCCATGATGGGAGCGCCGGTCCGCCGCTCCCATGCATTGATGGTGGATTCGTGAAGGGTGTCTGCACCGCAGGCGATCATCTTGAGACGTTTCCAGTTAACGCGGTCGGTTTTTTCGTATTCTTTCAGGTACTCAAAAAGGGTGGGGACACCGAAAAAGGCTGAGGCCTGATAGCGGTCCATGGCCGTAAGAATATCATCAATATCCGGTGTTGTAAAAAGGACCACGGTAAATCCCTGCACCAGGCTGTTGAACATGACCACCACCTGACCGTAAATGTGGAAAAAGGGGAGAAACCCCATGACCACCTCATTGCCCTCCTCAAACATGGGCCAGAAGGCCATGATCTGCTGCTGAAGCGCAATCATGTTGTAATGGGTGATCATGGCCGCCTTGGGCAGCCCTGTGGTGCCGCCGGTATAGGGAAGCGCCGCAAGGTCTTCCCTTGGGTTGATTTCCACCGGAGGGGGAGGGCCTGGGTATTTCTTGAGGAGATCTTGAAACCGTAGAAGTCCGGCCTTCTCGACGTGCTCTTGGCTGGGTGCCGCCATCCCGCTATAGGCCTTGCTCAAGGCGTTTTTGCCAAAGAGTTTTTTGAGTGACGGAAGATAGTCGGCGATATCGGTCAGAATCACATGATTGAGCTTTAAACCGGTTCGTTCCACATTGTCATAGAGAATCTCTTCACAGACGATGGCTCGGGCCTCACTGTCCTCAAGCTGATGTTTAACCTCCTTGCTGGTATAGACCGGGCTGATGGGGGTGACCTTGGCGCCTACCTTCAGCGCCCCAAAATAGGCGATCACGTACTGGGGACAGTTCAATAGATACAGGGCCACCGTATCTCCCTTGCTCACGCCCAGGGCCGAAAGGGCCGACGCAAAAGAATCGGTGAGTTCTTTCAGTTTCCGATAAGTGATTTTTTTGCCGTAAAAGATCAGGGCGTTTTTGTTGGCGTATTGATCGGCCATTTTGTCAAAGGCCCGCGGCACACTCATTTCGGGGACTTCCACTTCTTCAGCGACCCCTTCGGGATAATGGACCATCCAGGGCTTTGCGGCATAGGCTTCCTTGGCTCTCATCAGTATCTTCTCCTTAGGCGTTCCCTAGTCCAGTTCCGCGGTGCAAATACGGCATGTCCTTCGGGTGGCCACGTTCCGAATTTTGCACCTGGGGCACTCCTTCTCAATTTTTTCACGAATCCACGGTATCAGGCCTTGCGGCATGTACAACAATGTCATCAGAACAATAAAGGCAAAGACCAGCATGCGCATTTTCGGCATGAAGCGCAGAAACTCCAGCAGGGGAAAAAGAATGAAAACACCGGCCACCGGTCCATAGATGGATACCATGCCGCCAAAGACCGCCCATATGACGATCTGAAAAGAGAGGGTCACCTCAAGGGTGGAAGGGCCGGTGGTCCGCATGATATGGGCGTAGAGCCCCCCCGCGATTCCGGCAAAAAAGCCGCTGAGACAGAAGGCCATAAGCTTGTATCGTGTGGTGTTGATGCCCGATGCCCTTACCGCCACCTCATCTTCACGAATGGCATGCAGAATAATACCTTTCTTGGAATCGGTGATCTTCCACATGACAAAGCCCAAAACCAGCATGAGAACGCTGGTGACATAATAGTCTCCCACCCGTGATCCGGTAAGCCGATCAATGCCCGATATACCCAGTTCTCCGCCGGTGAGATCCGGCATGGCAAAGACCAGTCCTAGAAGAATAATGGGAAAGGCAAGGGTTGTCAGCGCCAGATAGGTGCCCCGAAGCCGCAGGCAGGGAATGCCCACCACGAGGCCGGCCAGGACCGCGCCCAGCGCCCCCAGCGGGATACTGAGCCATGGGGGCAGATCCAGCCTAAGGTTGAGGATGCCCGTGCAGTAGGCGGCCACGCCAAAGAAAAGGGCGTGCCCGAAATTCATCTGACCCGTGAAACCGGAGAGCAGGTCCCAACTGGCGGCCAGGATGGCAAAGATATTGGTCAGGATGAGGATCCGGAGCAGATAGGGGTCCTGAGTGATAAAGGGAAGCAGAAGCAGGCTTGATGCAAAGATAAGGACAACGATTCGGCTGGGCAGAACCAGAACTTCACCTTTAAAGAGAATGTACACCTTTCGAAAATAAAAAGCGATCAGGCCCATGCTACCTCTCTTCCTCAAAAACCACGCCGAAAAGGCCCTCGGGTCTGATCAGAAGCACCAGAATCATAATGGACAGGGCTACGGACCCTTTCAGGTAAGCCCCCATGGGAATCAGGAAGACCACCAGCACTTCGGCGAAAGCCAGAATGTAGGCCCCCACAAAACTTCCCTTAATGCTTCCCAACCCTCCCAGTACGACGATAGCCAGCATCATGATCAGGGGATGCATCCACATGTGCGGGTCCAGCACGAAAAGGGGGACCACAATGGCTCCGGCCAGGGCCGCCATCATGACCGAGATCCCCATGGTCACCATGGCCACCCGCGCCTCGTTCATTCCCATTAGGTTGGCCACTTCCCGGTCCTGGGCCGTGGCCCGAAGCGCCAGTCCCAATCGTGTCTTCATCAACAGCAACCAGGCGCCGATGAGGGACAGAACCGCCACCCCCAGGGCCAGGAGATGCTGGTAGGTCACTTTTACGCCCACAATGGTGGCATACCCCGAGATCAGGGGCGGAACCCCGCGGTAATGCCCCCCGAAACCGATGAGGAGGGCCTCCTGAATGACCATGGCCAGGGCGATGGTGGCGATCAGCACGGCGGCTTCATGCTCCCGGATGGGACCAATGAAGATTTTGTAGCAGATCACCCCCAAAATACCCACGGCCACAATGGAAAGGGGCATGGCCACATAGGGGGACATCCCCAGGTGTTGACAGCCGGCGTAGATGAAATATGCCGCCAGCATATAGAAAGCCGTATGGGCGATATTAACAATGCGGGCCACACCAAAGACCAGGGAAAACCCGATGGCCAGCAAAGCGTATATGCTGCCGTTGATGAGGCCGTTGATGATGATATTCTGGATCATATGTCTTCCGCAGTTTCAGGATCGGGTTACGGATTTTCGGTAAAATCCGTAACCCGATTGGGTCTTTTCATCATTTCTTATAATATGACACCACCCATGGCGGCAACTGATAGGGCACGGCCCCTTCATAAGTGATGCCTTCCCAGTTGAGTGGCCAGACGCACATGTTTTTACCGTTCTGCCACTGGGTGCCTGCGGCGGTGACATATCCCGGCCCCCATACCACGTCGTGGGTTTCGTCAAAAACGAGATGCCCCGAGCCCTGTTTTCGATCGGTTTTTTCGATCACCGGTACCAGCTTGTCGGGATCCAGGGAACCCGCCTTGGTAATGGCTTCGGCAAGGATGTACACGGCGTCGTACGTGCCTGCGTTATAGTTTGGAGCCTCTTTGAACCGTTTTTTATACTCATCGAAAAAGTCAATGGTGACATCCGTAATCTTAACCCGTGCGTAGGTATTGATGGTAAGGGTATAGTCGCCCTTTCCGCCGGTGGCTTCCCAGAAGCCGTCCTTTTGGGCTTCCACATTGATGCCCACGGCCGCAGCCGGAACTTTGAGCTCGCCCCACTGCTTGGCAAAGGTGATTCCCACCGAGGATGAAAAAGTGGTGAAAATGATGTGGGCCCCTGAACTTTGAATGGCGGAGAGTTCCGCGGTCACGTCGGTTGCCACTGGGGATGGTCGCCAAACGCCCACCACCTCCATCCCCATCTTGGGCAGGTTCTTTTTCGCGATGCCCACAATGGGATCGGCCCAGACCGCTTTTTCCGCCACAATGGCTACCTTAATCTTGGGAATATTGAGCTGTTTGGCCATGATTTTGGCCACCATACCCAGGAGTATGAAGTCCACCTTGACCAGATATTTGCTATTGATGGGTGTCACCCGGAACCAGTACTTGTACCGGTCATAATCTTCTTTCACCTTGTCGCACAGCTTGGGATGCGCCGCTCCGCAGCCCATGAAGATGGTCTTGTTGTCCATGGCGATATCCTGCATGACCAGAACCGCCTCGGACCGGAATCCTCCCACCAGAAAATTGACCTTGTAGCGGCTGATGGCCAATTCCACGGCGTTGGTGGCATCGGGCAGACTGACGAATTCGTTGGAGTCCACCTTGACCAGTTCAATGGGAAGCTTTTTGTCTCCCACCTGAACGCCTCCCTTGGCATTGATCTCTTCCGCAGCCATGCTCGCCCCGTTCCAATGCCCTTCTCCCTGGGTAAACTGCATGGGCCCGATGACGCCGATCTTGATGACGTCCGCCCCCCAGGCCGGAAAACCGATGCTTACCACAAGACAAACCGCTACCAAAATGCTCCATCCAACATGCCTCTTTTTCATGGTTACAGCCTCCTTTCAAACACGTTTAAGGTTAAATGCCGTTAAGACAACCCATTAAAAAAACGCAACAAAAAAAGGGGTTATGGACAGCTAAAATGCGTTTTTGGAACGTCCGCCTAATTTGTCCCGGATTCAAACTGTATTGATGGATCCCGTATTAATTTGCGATAAAGATGGTAGAATAAGAGACTCATGAGTTCACTGCCTCTGACCACCCGTTCAAGGTTCTGCTCGGGGGTGAATTTTTCCAGATTGGTTTGTAGATAGGTGGTGTGCGCCATTACCACGATTTTGCGAAAAAGATCCACATAACGTTTCATGTTTTCGGGGTCGAATCCGTCCTTGGGTCCAAAACCGGCCCGATCCAGGTCAACAATTAATTTTGCAATGATCACATCATCCTGTGAATAGATCTTTTCTTCGCCGTCTTTTTTGAAGGTTATAACTCCCCACTCCTCGAATTTGGCCAACCATTTTGCTCCCAGGCCAGTGGTCTTGCGAAACACTTCTTCGCCAACCGTTTCTATTTCGAGAAGTTGGTCTACCGGGCTGTGATAGTCGCTTCTTAGTTCCAGGAGGCTCTTGAGTTCAGGTGATTGGGCGAGTTGTTTTACGATCTTCTTGATGAGAGAGAGGGGGAGATAGAAATTGTCCTGAATCTGTTTGATGAGAAGAATCTGTTCCACATGCACATCAGTATAATTCGCCACATTTTTGCCCGCTTTTCTGGGCCGTGGGATCAGGCCTTCACGTACGTAGTAGTGAATGGTTTCCTTGGGAACTTTCGTTTCTTTGACGACTTCACTGATTTTCATTGATCACCGACGCAGAAGGTTTTCAATATTGCCCTGATGTATAAAGAGTACCAAAAGAATACGTCAGGTTTTATCTGCATGTCAACAATAAACTTCATTTATTTTCTTGACTTACCTATATAATGTGTATTAACGCTATATGCTAGGTTGTGGCATGGGTTTTCAGGGAGCCAAGGCTTCTTGTTTCGCAAAAAATTCTCAAAGATTCGTTGGTTTTAAACAATGACGCAGATAGAGTTTCAAGAACGAAGGAGTTCAAAAACCATGAAGAAAGAATACAGTACCATTCGCGTCACCCTTGAAGACAGTGTGGCCGTTCTGACCATTGACAATCCTCCGGTGAATCAGATGTCGGCCCAGATGGGGCAAGATTTCAGGGAAGCCGTCACCGAAGCCTTTTCTGATGAAACGGTAAATGCGATCGTCGTAACGGGCACGGGAAAAAACTTTATCGCCGGCGCCGACATTACACAACTTCAGACTATAAAAGACAGAAATGAGGTTTTTCAAATTGCGCTCACAGCGGCTCGATTCCTGAACGGCATTGAGGTGGGCCCCAAACCGGTTATTGCCGCCATCAATGGAAATTGCCTCGGCGGCGGACTGGAGACCGCCATGGTCTGTCACTACCGGATTGCGGCACAAGGCGTAAACCTGGGACAGCCCGAGGTGCAGATCGGCCTCATTCCGGGAGCGGGGGGAACCCAGAGACTGCCCAGGCTCATCGGTCTGCCCAATGCTCTTGAAATGATAACAACCGGCAAGCCGATCAAGGCGGACAAAGCGTTTATGCAGGGACTGGTGGACGAAGTGGCACCCCATGATCAGCTTCTTGAAAAGGCTCTTGAAGCGGCCCGTTCCTTCATCTCGGGAAAGCTTACACTTTCCCTTCGCGTGACGCGCAACATCAATGACCGGCTGCCAAGCGCCGCGGAAAAGACAGCGATGGTTAATTACGCCAGGTATACGGCCATGCAAAAGGCCAAAGGATATGTTGCCCCTTTCAAGGCAATCGATGCCTTTGAACAGGGACTCAGCTTCGACATAGAGGCAGACATTGAAAAAGAGGTAGGGCTTTTTGCAGATTGCGCTATATCGGAAGTGGCCAAAAACCTGATTGCCGTCTTTTTAAATACCAGAGCCGCCGGCAAAGTCCCCAGGATCAAAGGGTTGAAACCGGCAAAAATTACAAAAGTGGCCATGCTGGGCGGTGGTGTCATGGGTTCTGGCATTATCAACCTGCTGCTGAAAGCAGGCCTTGAGGGAGTGCTCTGGGATATCAACGACGAAGCCATCCAAAAAGGCGTAGCAGCGGTCCGAAAGACCTTCGCTTACCCTATTAAAAAGAAGAAGATGACCCGGAAAGACCTTGACGGGATGATCGACACCCGCCTAACCACGACCACTGCTCTCGAAGATTTGAAAGATGTGGACCTGGTGATTGAAGCGGTGCTGGAAGATATGGACGTAAAGCAGGGAATCTGGAAAAAGCTGGAAGATATCTGCAGGCCAGATGTGGTGTTCGCCACCAACACCTCCGCACTCCCCATTACGGAAATGGCCACCATCCTGACCGATCCGGCCAGGATGATCGGACTCCATTTCTTCAACCCCGCCGACAGAATGCCGCTTTTAGAGATCATCTGCGCAAAGAAGACCTCCGATCAAACACTTACCACGAGCGTTGCCTTTGGAAGAACCATCAAGAAAATTCCCATTGTGGTCAATGACGGTCCGGGATTTTATGTTTCCCGGCAGTTGGGCGGACTTTTTGGGGGCGCCGTTTTTCTTTCCGCCGACGGGGTGGATGGGAGTCTTCTGGAGGAGGCCATGATGGATTACGGAATGCCCATGGGACCGGCCACCCTGGCGGATCTTACGGGAATCGATATCAACTATCATGTCAACAAAACATTTGAGAAAAGACTGGGCGAAAGATACACGGTGCATCCCCTGACCAAAGTTATTTACAATACAGGATGCTACGGTCGGAAAACAGGCGCCGGGTATTTTGACTACAGCGGCGAAAAGCCGGTTCCCAACCCAAAGGTGGTGGAAGCCGTGCAGGGGTACCTGAAAGAAAAGGGGGTCGCCCCCAGAAAGATGTCGAAACAGGAGATCATCGATGCCATGCTGGCCCTTGGAATCAACGAAGCGGCGCTCATGATGGAAGAAGGGATCTGCGATCGGGTGCAGGACATGGATCTGGCCATGATCTATGGTACCGGCTTTCCGCCCTACCGTGGCGGCCTTCTCAGATATGCCGACAAGTGGGGCCTGAAAAATGTGCATGAAAAGCTGCAGGCCATGGAAAAGCAGTATGGTCTGCGGTTTAAGCCTGCAAAGATGATCAGGGAGATGGCTGAGTCCGGAAAGACCTTTTACTTGAAAGTCTAGAGTTCCATCGTCATGCCGGACTTGATCCGGCATCCAGAAATCATATGTAACTGATAAGACCTGGATTCCGGCTTTCGCCGGAATGACGGTAACGAATTCAGGGCTCAATAATCCTAACGGGTTACGAAAACTTTGATCTGTAAAATAGATGTAAGATCGAAAAAAAGGAGGATTACCCATGAAAGAAGTCGTTATAGCAGGATACCTGAGGACAGCCCAATCCCGTTCCCGGCCGAAAGACCCAGCCAGAGACTGGTTCTGTAAAATGAGGGGGGATGAACTCCTGGCCAAACTGTTGCCGGAATTGATCCAGCGAACCGGCATTGACGCGAAGGAGATCGATGATTTTCTGGTGGGGTGTGCCACCGCAGTAGGGGAGCAGTGGGCCTATGGCGGCCGTTTTCCCATTTTCCTGGCCAACCTGCCTGAGACCATCCCCGCCAAGTTCGTGGATCAGCAGTGCGGGTCGGCCATGGCGGCGATCCAGATCGGTTTCATGGAGGTGGCACAGGATTTCGCGGATGTGGTCATGGTGGGCGGTTACGAGCACATGACCCGAATCCCCATGGGTGGCTATACCACGGACAGAGGATTGATCAAACCCAACATGACGCTCTTTCTCTATCCTGACCTTCAGCACTGGGATATGATGAATGCGTTGAATATGGGGATGACGGCGGAAAAACTCTTTTCCCAGACGGATCTGAGCAAAGAAGATCTGGACCGGTGGGCCGTGCGCTCACACCAACTGGCCGCCAAATCGCAAAAAGAGGGCTTTTTTGATGGCGAAATCATGCCCATAGAGGCCCCCCAGGATGACGGAACCGTTATGACCGTAAAAGAGGACCAGGCGATTCGGCAAGACGCTACTCTTGAAGGAATGGCCGACCTGAGACCGGCCTTCAAGAAAGACGGCGTGATCACGGCTGGAAATTCGTCTCCTTTGAACGCAGGTGCTTCCGCCATGCTGCTCATGAGCAAGGAGACCGCAAAGAAGAAGGGGATCAAGCCCCTGGCCACCATACGATCCATCGGTTTTGCCGGGGTCGATCCCACCGTTATGGGGGCCGGGCCGGTTCCGGCCAGCCGGAAAGCACTGGAAAAGACCACTCTCAAGGCATCCGACATCGATTTTTGGGAGATCAACGAGGCTTTCAGCGTTGTGGCCCTCAACTGCATCAGAGAACTGGGCCTGGATCCGGAAACGGTGAATGTAAAGGGCGGAGGGGTGGCCATCGGCCATGCCCTGGGATCCACCGGCGCGCGCCTGGTGGGGACCCTAGCTCGTATCCTGAACGAAAAGCAGGGGCGATACGGCTGCGCCAATGCCTGCGTGGGCGGCGGTCAGGGGGTTGCCACCATTATTGAACGGGAAGAGTACGACTGGTAAGGGAGAAAATATATGGGAATCAATTATTTTAACAGAGACGTCAGAGACCTGAAATTTGTCCTTTTCGAATACCTGGATATGGACAAACTGCTGACCTATGAAGCCTTTCAGGATTTTGACAGGAAAGACTTCAGCATGATCATTGACGAAGGGCTCAAAGTATGTCGCGAAGTGCTGGGCCCCGCCATGCAGGACGGTGACAGGGAAGGGTGCTCCTATGCGGAAGGTCGGGTAACGGTGCCGGCGCCCTTTTATGAATGCTGGAAAGTGATGACGGAAAACGGCTGGATCGGAACATCCAATAATCCGGAATTTGGAGGGCAGGGTTTACCCGCGGTGGTCAGCGGCATTTTAGGTGAACTTTTCACCGGTGCCAACTTCGCTTTTATGACGTATCCCGGCCTGGCGGTGGGGAACGGCCGCCTTATCGAGAATTTCGGAACAGACGAAGACAGGGCCTTGTTCGTGGAAAAAATGTACACTGGCCGCTGGGGGGGAACCATGTGTCTCACCGAGCCGGATGCGGGCTCGGATGTTGGCTGGCTGCTCACAAAGGCGACACCCGATCCCACCTCCGGCGATCCCCGCATCTACAAAATCGAGGGCACCAAGCGCTTTATCACCTGCGGTGAACATGACCTGACCGAAAACATTATCCATCTGGTACTGGCCCGTATTGAGGGAGCTCCTTTGGGAACCAAGGGGATCAGCTTGTTTATTGTACCGAAAATCCGAGTTAATCCCGACGGCTCTCTGGGTGAGCAAAACGACGTTTTCTGCGGCGGCATTGAACACAAAATGGGGATTCACGGCTCGTCCACCTGCACGCTTAATTTTGGTGAAAACGAAAACTGCCTCGGCATACTTTTGGGAGAACCGGACAGCGGAATGGCCAAGATGTTCCAGATGATGAACGATGCCAGAATCGGTTGTGGGGTCCAGGCGTTAGGACTTACGGCAAGCGCCTACGATACGGCCCGCAAATATGCCCGGGAACGAGTTCAGGGCCCCCTTTTCTCAAACCGGAACGGAGGGAGAGTCCCGATTATTCAACATGAGGACGTGCGGCGTATGCTCATGAACCTCAAATCGGGTACCGAAGCCATTCGCGCCATGATCGGAAAGCTGATGTACTATCTCGATGTGGCCCAAAACGAATCCGATGAGGCCAAACGTGAGGAGATTGCGCTTCGGACCGAACTGCTGACGCCCCTGGTTAAGGCATATTCTTCGGATTTCGGTTATCTGCTGATCCGTGATGCGATCCAGATCATGGGCGGAGTGGGATTCTGCAGTGAGTTTCCTGTGGAACAATATGCCAGGGACATGAAAATCATCTCCATCTGGGAAGGGACTTCTTATATCCAGTCGCTGGACCTGGTGGGCCGAAAGCTGGGCATGAAAGGTGGCAGTATTTTCCGCAATTGGATACAGGAGATTGTGGCCTTCACCAAGGCACTTCAGGATGACGCGGATTTCGGATCCGATGCCAAGCTCCTTTATAAGGCATCCCGGGCCACAGGGGATTTCACCATGAAATTCCTGCAGTATTTCCAGGAAGGAAGACTCTCCCTGATCCCCCTGATCTCCACCCGCTTCCTGGAGTGTTTTGCGGAGACCGCCATGGCCCATTTTATGTTGGAGCAGGGCCTGATAGCTCGGAAAAAGCTTTCCGGTGTGGATGCAGAATCAGCGGACGGGCTTTTCTATAGAGGCAAAATAGAAACGGTTCGTTTCTTTTGCCGCAACATTCTTCCCAATGTTTTTGCGCGGCATATCATTATGGAACAGGAAGACACTTCTGCTATGGATATTCCGGAAGAGGTTTTATGACCGACTACCGCAAACTACCTGGCAAAGGAGTTTGAAAAATTGAACGCAGCAATCGATATTCAACCTATACTAAGAACGTCCAAAAAGTTTCCGCATCGCCTACATACGAACCCAGCTTGGTCATGCAAGCCCGACCGTCACCCCGATATTCGATGCCCCGGGACCGTTTGTCCCGCCATCCCGCGTTCTCCCAAATTCCCGTACCGGTGGTAGTCGTTGCATACGGCGTGCTGGCGGAGGTAGTGCAGCAGTTCGACACGGCCTTCCATCATCACCCGGGAACTGGCCATATACAGTCCGGTTTTCGCTGCCGCGGCAAAGACCGAATCCGGCACCCGTTCTTTTGCCGCATACCGGATGCGGTCTATTTTTTCCATGCGGTCGGTGAGCGTCTTGTCGTGTTCGAAGACAATCTCCGCATCCCCGGCCAATTGCCGGCCTTCGGGGCTGAAAAGAAAATCGGCGGTCGATCCGTTAAAACCCGTCGGGATACTGACACATACCTTACATCCGGTAATTCTCGCCGCGGCAATGCGTGCCATCAGATCAAAAAGAGAATCGGCTGCATCCATCCTTACCACCACGTTTCCCGCGGGAAGATATCGGAAAAGATTGTCCTGGCCCCGTAGATGAAAAAAATCCTTTTCTTTTGAAAAGACCGTTTCCCAGCGGTACAGATAGCTGTATATGGCTCGGGCGGTCTTTTCCATCTCCATGGCGTGTCGGCCCGTCTTGCCCCAGAAGGCTTTTTGTTCCCATTGTCGGGCAAGTTGCAGCAGAGGTCTGTCTTTTTTAATGGGGCCCGACTCCGGCAATCCGGTATCTTCAAATACCATGAACTGGGAAGTATAATCCGGCCCGCCGGCTTTGATGCCGGAACCGATGGCCGATTTTCCCACGCCGCCGAAGGGCTGACGCAGGGTGATCGCTCCGGTGGTGCCCCGGTTGATGTAGAGATTGCCGGCGAAAATCTCTTCTTTCCACATCATCTGTTCCCGCTCGTCCAGGGATTCGAGGCCTGAGGTGAGTCCGTAGCCGGTGCCGTTGGCAAGTTTGATGGCATGCGCCAGGTCATCGGCCCGCATCACGGCCAGAAAAGGACCAAAAAATTCGGTCACATGGGTCACGCTCCCTTCTGTGACCCCCCATTTGACGCCCGGTGTCCACAGGTGGGGATTGTTGCCGATGTTTTCCGGTTTCAGGGCCCAGGACTCGCCGGGCAGAAGCTTGGTCATGGCTTGTTTCAATTCCCCACCGGGCCGGTGGACCAGGGGGCCCATCCGGTTTTCAAGATCCCAGGCAGAACCTACGGCCAGGCTTTTGGCTGCGTCCACCAGGTGCTTTTTGAACCGGGGGTCTTCGTACACCTCTTTTTCCAGGATCAACAGAGAGGTGGCAGAGCACTTCTGCCCGCAGTGGCCGAAGGCCGAATGGATAACGTTCTTCACCGCCTGGTCCCGGTCGGCCATGGCCGTAACGATGGTGGCGTTTTTTCCGCCGGTTTCCGCGGACAGCCGGACGCTCGGTGTTTTTGCCAGGATTTTCAGCCCCGTGTCCGTCCCTCCGGTGAGAATGACGAAATCCACCTTGGGATGGGCCGTCAGCCGGTCTCCCGAGGTTCCGCCGTCACAAGGCACGAATTGAAGGGTGTTTTTGGATACCCCCGCCCGCCAGAAGCATTGGACCAGTTCCCATGCGGTGAGCACGGCGGCCGATGATGGTTTGAAAATCACCGTATTACCGGCGGCAAGGGACGCGGTAATGCCGCCTGCGGCAATGGCCACCGGAAAATTCCATGGCGAAATCACCACGCCCACACCGCGTCCGGCGGTTTTTACCGTGGGAATCTTTTCCCATTGCCGCACCGTGTGTGGGTAAAATTCTGCAAAATCCACGGCTTCGGAAACCTCTGAGTCGGTTTCCACAAACATCTTCCCGGTTTCCGCGGCGGCCGCCCCGATGAGATCTCCCCGGGCCTTTCGCAATTCCACAGCCACGCGGCTCAACACCGCATGCCGGTCTTTTGCGGACAATCCGCGCCAGCCGCCGGGATCGGTCGCGGCCGTCTCCACGGCCCGCTCCAGATCCTTTTGGTCGGCTAAAGCGAACCGGGCCAAACAGATGCAGTCTGCGTACTGTGACGGGTCCATGCAGTCCCGAGTGGGCCGGTTGTCGAAAACCTCCTCTCCGGCCACCACCACCGGAATGGTGGCGGGTGTATGGGAAATCGCCTTTTTCCATCGGTTTTGAATATCCTCAGCCCATTTCCGGTTGGCGGCAAGGGTCCAATCCGTATCGGGTTCGTTGGTAAAGGCGTTTTTGTGAAAGCTTCCGATTTTTCGGGAATGATCTTCCACGTTCCGGTCCTGGGTGCGGTGGGCGCCCATAAAGACCGTTTTTTTTCGGGCGCAGGCGTCCAGAAACTGATGTTTCAAAAACGCCCACTGACGGGAGGCGGGGTCCAGGCTGGGGGCGTATCGCAGAAAGTTTTCCGGAGAAGTGTTTTCGTCCAGGCGCCTAATCAGGTAGGCAATGGCGTTGATAAATTCTTCTCTTTTCGCCACCGGGGCGTATAGCAGCATGTCGCCTTCGGTTTCGCAGATGGCCCGCCGGACGTGATCGACCATCCCCTCCAGCATCTCAAAGCAGAAATAATCGGTCACATGAAACGCTTCGGCCTGCCGTGCCGCATAGGCCAGTTCAAACAGGTTGTGGGAGGCGACGCCCAGGTGTACGGCGGCGATATTTTCCGGTTGCATGCCGTAGGCCACCATCCGCTTGTAGTTGGCGTCCGTGTCGATCTTTCTTTCATAGGGGGCCGGTGGCCAGTTGAAAAGGGCGGCTTCCACCAGTTCCATCTCCATATTAGCCCCTTTGACGATGCGAAGTCGGATGGGCGCGCCGCCATCGGCCATCCGCCTTTTGGCCCATTGGGTCAGATCCTTTTGCACCATAAGGGCGTCGGGCAGATAGGCCTGAAGAGCGATGCCCGCCGAAACATTTTTCAATTCCGGCTGGTCCAGGGTGTCCATGAACGCCCGGCAGGTGATTTCCATGTCCCGGTATTCTTCCATGTCCAGGTTGACGAATTTGGGAACCCGCGTGCCGTCGGCCCTGGTAAAGGTGTTTTTGGCCGCTACGGAAAAGAGCCGGGTCAGCCGCCCTTTGAGCACTTTCACGGTGTGGTCGAAGGCAAGTGAGCTGATCTGCGAGTAGATGGTGGAGATTTTCACGGAGACGGTTTCGATGGACGGGTTTTCCATGTCCTTTATATAGGTCTTGAGCCGGTTTTCCGTCTCTTCCTCTCCCAGCACCGCTTCTCCCAGATGATTGATATTCATCCGGACTCCCTGGCGTTTTCGTTTTTCCAGATGGGCGTGCAGGGCTGCGGGCTCTCCAGGGATGATGGCCCGGCTGGAGGACTCCCGCATGCGCCCGATCATCTTGGGAACGGAAAGTGTGGGCACATACCGGCCCACTTCCAGAAACATCTGGACCAGAAGCTTTTCCATACGTCCGAAAAAATCCGGAACCCCGTAGCAGCTCAGCAGACTGTTGACCTGGTCGGCCACGCGCGCGGGATCTGCGGAGCGAAAACTGCGGTCGATGAGCCGGGCCAGCACCACCTTGTCCATGGGATGGGTCAATAGGCGCTTCATCTGCTCCTGAATGCCCTTTTCCTCGGCAGTGAGCAGTTCGTTGGCCCGCCGCTGCCATTTTTCCGCCAGGGCTACGGCCTCGTCAATGATGATTTTTTCCCGTTGTTCGTCCATGGGATGCCTCCCTGAAAATGGGATGTTTCAGTATCCCTCTTCAAATTGATGTAAAAGACATGTCACAGAATTTCAACCTATTAATCGAATTTCTTGACAATATGATGGGAACGGTCCTTCTGGACGAAGGCTTGGGTGTTATCCACGGAAATTCAAAGGAGGAGGAGATCTTCCATGCCCTTAGGAATTCCGCATCCGCTGACTGGGATGAAGGCCCCAGGTTCAATCAACTGCTCAAAGACGCCGGGGAATGAAAACCGGCTTGAAAGAAACCCCAGCGGTGTCGTGATAATTCGAAAGAAGCGCGTTGTGGAGCAAATCGATTCGAATCAGGCGTGTATAGCAAAAATCTCTGTACAACGGACAAAGGGGTTATCAAGTCTGCTCCTGACTGGTTACGAGCGACTTTTTAGTCGCGATTTGTTGTAATGGCCCTTGTTACCTGTGAGCTCACGCAAGAATTGTGGATTAATTTTTTTGTGAGTCCTTTGATTCCTCGGTGGAACTGCAACTACTTCAAAAGATCTCTTGCCTTTAGATCGGTTGCGATATCGGAGAGACCCAGCTCTTTCAATTTAGCCTCTCTCGGGAGCCCGCTGTCCACATCCCAACCCCGTAGCTGATAGTATTCGCTTTTCAAGTTTTCAAAATCGCTTCTGACGATTTTTTGCCCTTTGCGTGAAACGGGTTTACCATTTTTGCCGGGAACAATACAATCAGGATCGAAAAAAACCGTATCAAGTGGTTCATCATGCAGGTAGTCCAATAACCTGTCACCTTGTCGGCCACCCCATCCCTGCCGGAGGAGAATCGCCCGTTGCAGATTGAAGATCCTTTCTCCGATGGCATTCAAGCCTGTTTCATCGATTTCCCGGCCGGTAATAGCGGACAAAACCTGGCTCTCCAGGGTGGGATCGCCGGAATGGTTGTCCGCGAATCGGATCCATATCACCGGCCACAAAAAATCACACAGGATCAAGCTCTCCTTGGCATAGGCGCGGTCCTGAATCTTCTTGGCAGCCAGTGCCTTGCCTTCATATGAGGAAAAATCGGCGGCCTGAATACCGCCCCAGAAATTCTTTGCCACATTCATGAAATCATCGGTGGAAAGGAAGGCCCCTTCCTCACCTCCCATCCAATTCAACCACATCCAAAGGGCATGGGTCAGCTCATGGACCTGGTTTATGGGCCGCCTCATTTCCGTGGCATAGAGTAAGGTGTTCGTGATAACAAGCCTCGGGTCATACTCCCTTAATTCGCTAGCTCTGGTGAGAATAGACGCATGGGTGAGTGCCATGGCCTTTTGGCCTATTTTTTCGGCGGCCATCAGGGTGCCCCGGGCCAATAGATCTCCAAAGCTTTGTCGGTGAGCTATTTTCGAGGTCAGTGCTTGGATAAAGTCCAAACTGCCGATCTTGGACAATGGCAGACCTGTCTGGGCTTCACTCAAGACACCTTGCGTAAAACAGTTCTCCAGCCACTCAATCATCGGACCCATGACGGTCGTATCCAGACCATACCCGTCACATAGCCGCATGGCCTGCAATATGGTTTGGATACTATCATCCCCACCAAATTTCTCAGCGGCCATCCAGTATACGTGGACTGCCTGGCAGAAAAATTTAAACTGTTTACCTTCATGTTTATATGATTTTCGAAAACAGCCGATTCCGCAACCATAACAAGCGTGACGCTTGGTCAGACCGGGAACGTCATTCAACCAGTTTTTCCAGGTATCCTTTCTGAGAGCCGAGATTCGTTTGATAAGCTCTTTCAGGGTATCCGGATCCGCGGCCTTTGGTCGATTTTTGGAGGAGGCCACCACAATGGCTTTCAGATTCTTGGACCCCATCACACTGCCCATACCACTGGCACCGGAGGCCCCTTCATCAGTAAACAATGTGGCAAAAACAACCAGGTTTTCAGCCGCCGGACCGACGGTCAGGATGCTGTTGGACTTTCCGAGTTTTGCTTTCAGGCGATCAACGGTTTCAAAGGTCGTCTTGCCCCAGAGGAATGAGGCATCCCTGATCTCGCTCCCCTCATCATCAATATAGATATAACACGGCCGATCCGCCTTTCCTTGCACCATCAAACCATCGTAACCCGAATATTTCAGATAAGCCCCCCACCTTTCGCCGAGATTGGCGTAAGAAAAGACTTCCGGGTCCATAATGGGTGCCTTGCCGCAGACCTGCCATCTGCATCCAGCCAAACCTGGAAAACCGGTAATGGGGCCATTGGCAAAAATCAGACAGTTCTCGGGGTCGAATGCCTTTGCTTCAAGAGAAGCCATCTCCCAATAGAGCCTGGCGGCAAGGCCCCGACCACCTAGAAACTTTTGCGCATATGGGGCGGTGGGAAAACTTGTGATACGACGATTAGACAAATCAATTCTTAAGATATTTCCAGCATATCCAAATTCGGCCATTTTATCCCTCCGTCTCCATAAGGGTCTCGTACATGAAAGCATCCTCTGAAGTTGTAAGCTCTTTTCTACCGAAATGTGCAGGCAGTAATTTAGCAGGCGGCACGTGCCATGTCTATTATACGAAAGTATAGTTTTTTTTGGATCTTAGGAGCGTTTTGCGCGGTTCAAAGGGGCAGACCACAATGTGGGAGCGGATGGGGTGCCGGTGCTATCGGGTCAATATCCGGTTGATGAGGGAGGTTCTGCTCTTGACCCCGACCTTGGCATAAATATTCTGAAGATGTTTCTTGACGGTAATCTCGCTGACGAAGAGCTTCTTCGCGATCTCCCCGTTTTTGAGCCCGGAGAAGACGAGGGATACCACATCGGTTTCCCGTTTGCTCAAATGAAACATATCCATGAGATAGCGAATGTTCACCCCGCCAAAAGGCGACAGTTTCTCGATGCAGACCACGAAAAGCCGGGTGTCTTCCCAGCCTGGTTCCCGTTCGAGGGCCTTCGAGCGGATCGAGAACAGGGTATGGTTCGGTCCTTTGACCGTGCGCTGTTTTGGAACCATCATGCCCCCGGCCGGACACTCTATCAGCCCGGCCTTCATTTCTCGGCAGTCTTTCAGCAGTTGATCCAAGATCGGATTGTCATCCCAATCGGCGGATGACGAATCCCGAAATTGCCGGAAGATCTCTTCCGCTTTCTGATTTTTGTGAATGATATGAAGGTCTTCATCCAAAAGCACCATTCCCATCAATGAGTGTTCCTCAACGTACTTAAGGAGATTTCCCTTGCGGGTGACCTCCCTTCTAAGATCGTGATGTGCCAGGGCATGGGCCAGGTAGGGGGAAACGTTTTTTGCGATCTCCATCTCCCGTTTGCTGAAAGCGCCCAGTTTTCGGGGGCGGGTCAAGACGATTCTCCCTTGCAATTCCTTTTCGGCCACCAGATTGATGATGAGTTTGTAGTGGATTTTCTGGGGCTTAAGAAAATCCTCGTAATACTCCGAGGACTGAATGGGATCATAGTCGACGGATTTCTCCAGAGGCATGGGAACGTTACAAGGGCTGTTGATTCTACGGGTGAGTTGTAGGGGATCCATTTGGTGAAAATAGGTGCGGTAAGACTCGCTATACCGCTTTTCCAGGTTCTTGAGCATTACATAGGTATACGATCCGTTTCCATCCGGTAGGAAAAAAACCGCTCCTTCCGCCGAAATGGTATGAAAGAGAGCGTCGAGAGCCTTTTGCCTGACAAGACGACAATCGGAAGATTCGGTGGCCAGGCTGATGACTTTCAGCACATCGGTTAATGTGGGATATGGAAGCTGATGCATCGTTGTGTTCACCTTAATCCAACGAATTAATCGTCAAAGTACTTGTGAAACCTAAAAAGGAGGTGCGGCGGAGCTCTATGGGTAAACAGTGAATAAGATAGTCAAAAATCGCCTACACCGACTTTTCCAACATAGACGAGGAAATTTCGCGAGTCAATAGCAAAATGGATAATCCAATGCGATCTTCCGGGCCACAATCCAAGACGAAGGCCGATATTTGATAACGCTTATCCATGTTCGAAAATTCTCTCCGCGCAAAATGCTCCTAAAATCCCCCAAAAAAAACTATACTTTCGTATAATAGACAAGGCACGTACCGCCTGCTAAATTATTGTACAAACATTTCGGCGGAAAGAAAGCTTACAACAACCTGCAACCTTGTGGCGCCAACCGGAGCGGTCCGTTGGTCTACTGCCAACCCTAATGTCCAAACAAGCTCAGGGAGAAGCGAAGATGAGATTGGAAGGCAAAGTTGCGCTGATAACAGGCGGGGGTACGGGGATCGGTGCAGCCATTGCAAAACGATTTGTGGAGGAGGGTGCAAAGGTATGCATTACCGGCCGGCGCATCGAAATGCTGGACAAGGTGGCGCAATCCTTACCTGCCGAAAAGGTTGCGACCTGTTCAGGGGATGTTTCCATGTACGAGGACGTTGTGGAGATGGTAACAGCCACCCTGAATTTGGAAGGGAGGATCGATGTGCTGGTCAACAATGCGGGCATCGATCCGGGGGGGACCGTCACCGATTTGGACGAGGCCCTTTGGCGAACGGTCCTCGAGGTGAACGTTACCGGCCCCTTCTTGACCATGAAGGCAACCATCCCCCATATGATGGCGGGTGGCGGGGGTTCCATCATCAACATCTCTTCCCTGGGGGGGGTGCGGTGTCTTCCCGGTACGGTCGCCTACGGCACGTCCAAAGCCGCTCTCAACCACCTGACCAAACAGACCGCTCTCGATTACGGGCCCCATAACATCCGCTGTAACGCCGTGTGCCCCGGCGCCACCCGAACGAAAATGCTCGAAGAGGCGCTCGCACCCCTGACTGAGATCATCAAGACCGACGTGGACGGGGTTTTCGACTGCATTTCCTCCAACGTACCCCTTAAAAGGGTGGCGGCGCCGGAGGAAATATCGGGAATCTGTGCCTTTCTGGCCAGCGATGATTCGGCGTTCATGACGGGATCCGTTTTGTTGATCGACGGAGGCTCTGCCATTGTCAACGTATCGGGTACCCCGCTCAGCAGCGCAGTGGTCAACTGGGGGTGTGCCTGAGCGTTTTTATCCGGCGGGAATCCGGGATCCTCGCCATGCAGCGGGTCGGACAGAAGAACAGAAGCGGATACCATCAAGTGCCGCTCCCTTGGAAAGGAGGTGAGCTTGAACATGGCGGTTTGTCGGCGATGGGGATTTTCCCCGAGCCTCGACCATGATGGGCGGTTGTAAGACCATCATGCACAAAAAGGACGTAAACCCGTAAAGACGGAGGGACAAAATGAAAAGCAAGGTATGGATCAGGCTGCTGATGCCTGTGATGGCGGTTTTCTTGGTTTTGGGGACGGTCGGCGTCGACCAGGCGGCGGCCAAGGATAAGATTCGAATCGGGCAGGCACTTGCCCTTTCGGGGCCTTTGGCGGGAGGTGTTGCCATATCAGGGGGCAAAATATACGAGCTGTGGGTAGAAGAGGTCAACAAGAACGGCGGCATATATGTGGCCGAATACGGCAAGAAACTGCCCGTTGAACTCATCCGGTACGATGACAAGAGCGATATCGGCACCATGACAAACCTGATCGAAAAACTCATCTTGGAAGATAAGGTCGATTTCATTTTTCCCCCGTGGGGCACCGCATGGCTCTTTGCCGCCGCGCCCATTGCCAACAAGTACGGCTACATATTGATCGGTGGTCCGGGTGGGGCATTGAAATTGAAAGAACTGAGCCTCCCCTACTTTTTCCAGGTCCTCAATTGCTCCGATACACAGGCACCGGCCCTGGCCGATATTTTCAAGGAAGTGGGGGTCAAATCGGTGGCCGTGATTTCTCGCGGAGATCTTCACGGGGTGGAGTACGGCAAAGAGATGGTCCCGGTTTTCAAAAAGAAGGGCCTCGAAGTCAAAATGAACAAAAACTATCCCCCGGGGACAAAGGACTTGTCTCCTCTCCTTAAGGAAGCCAAGTCCTTGAACGTGGATGCCTTCGTTGTCGCCTGCTATCCCGACGGCGGCATGTTGGTGACCAGCCAGGCCATAGAGTTGGGTATCAATTTTAATGCATTTTTCATGACCGTCCTTCCATTTTCTCCTCCCCTCTTCAAAGGGACTTTTGGTCCGGCCGTTGAAGGTGTCATGGGCGGCGGCGCATGGAACGCCAAAACCTCTCCCGGCGCCAAGGAACTGGTGGACAAGTTTGTAGCCAAGTTCGGGGAAGAACCCGACTACTGGGGCGGTCTCTACTATTGGGCTTCGCTCCAGCATTTCCAGCAAGCCATCGAGAAGGCGGGAACCCTGGATCAGAAAAAGATTCGGGATATCATGGCCACGGAGAAATTCGATACGGCCCTCGGACCCTACTGGTATGACAAAGACCGATTTTTCGTCAATCATCCCGGTGAGATCGGACAGTGGCAAAAGGGGGTTTTCGAGGTCATCGACGTGGGGGACAAACGCACGGCACCGCCGGAATATCCAAAGCCACCGTGGCCCAAGAAAAAGTAATCTGAGCTAACATGGTAATTTTTCTGGATATCATTATTTCCGGTCTTCTGCTGGGCGGCATCTATGCCGTAACGGCGGTGGGGCTGAGCCTCCAGTACGGGGTGGCCCGGGTGCTCAACATTGCTCACGGGGAATTCATCATGCTGGGGGCCTTCCTCACCTGGTTCCTGTTTACCGCCCTCGGGATCAACCCGCTGGTTGCGTTGCTTATTTCCGGGTTGATCCTCTTTGGGGTGGGCTTCCTTCTATACCGGACTCTCTTTACCCGGTTGAGGATTTCCGCTGAAAACCCGGGAGCCTTTGAAGGGAACTCCATGCTGGCCTGTTTCGGTCTTCTTTTTATCATTCAGAATGTGGCCATTTTGAGTTGGGGCGCCGATATCAAGGGGTACTCTTTTCTGGCTTTTCCGGTCAGCTTATGGGGCGCCAAGTTTTCGGCCAACCGGCTGGTGACCCTGCTTTTTGCCCTGGTAATCTGTCTGGTTTTTTATCTTTTTTTATCCAAGACCCGGTTGGGGAAGGCCATCCGTGCCGCGGCCCAGGATCCGGAAACCGCCGGGCTCATGGGGGTCCAGATCAATCGGGTGTTGGCCCTCTGTTTCGGATTCGGCGCGTTGATGGCGGGTTTCGGCGGGGCGCTGATCAGTATGAGTTACAATATTCAACCGACCATGGGGCTGGAATACACCATGATCGCACTGATTGTCATTGTCCTGGGGGGACTTGGCAGCATTCCCGGAAGCCTGCTCGGCGGCCTGCTGCTGGGGCTGGTGGGGAGTATCGTCACCCATGTGGAACCGGGTCTCGCCCTGGTGGCGTATTATGTCATCTTCATGATTCTGCTGCTGGTAAAACCTTCGGGCATTTTGGGGAAATAGGAATATGGGAATCGGGAAGTCAACCTATGGAAATACGCCTGCTTGGGTTGCGGCGTTGCTGCTTCTGGCACTGGTGGCGGCGGCACCCTTTTATGCGGGGGTCTATACGGTCATCTTGATGATCAGTATTTTGATGTACATGATCATTGCGGTGAGCTGGACCTTCTTCTCAGGCCCCACCGGTTACATTTCACTGGCTTCAGCCGCCTTTTTCGGCGCCGGCATCTACACATCGGCCATATTCGGACTGGTTCTCCCTTTTCCCCTGGTGGTTTTGCTGGGGGCGCTGGCCAGTTCCGCCCTCGCCCTCCTGGTGGGAGCGATCACCCTGAGGCTGAAGGGGATCTACTTCGTCATGTTCACCTTCGGGCTCGTCGAACTGATGCTTAATTTCATTTTGTGGTGGGAAGTGACCGTGTCCGGCACCACCGGCAGGGTGGTGCCGCCCATGGGGAATCTAACCGTCTTCTATACCATGCTCGGAATTCTGGTGGCGCTGGTGTTGACCGTCTTTTTCGTGAGGCGTTCCACCTACGGTCTGGCCCTTCAAAGCATCGGGGAAAACGAGGAAGCGGCCGCCCATTCGGGTGTTCATGTGACGGCCCTCAAGATTATCACCTATGCCGTGAGCGCCTTTTTCATGGGGGCGGCGGGAGCCGTCATGGCGACGCGATGGACCTATATCGATCCGAAGATCGCTTTCAATCCGCTCATCTGTTTCATGCCGGTTCTCATGTCCATCTTCGGGGGCATGCGACCCTTGTTCGGCCCCATCATCGGTGCGGCCATCTTCACCTATCTGGAACAATTCCTCATTACCCGCTTCCCCTATTATTACATGCTCATTTTCGGGGCCATTATGGTGGTGTCCATTTTGTACATGCCGGAAGGGCTCTTGGGGTTGGTGCAGAAGATCCGGATACGGATTCGGGAGAAAAATCATGCCGATACTTGAAGGGAGCGGCCTCACCATAAGGTTCGGAGGGCTCACCGCCGTGTCCAATGTGGATTTCAGCGTGGAACAAGGGGAGATTTTCGGTTTGATCGGCCCCAACGGGGCGGGCAAGACAACCTTGTTCAATCTGATTTCCGCGGCCCTGAAACCTCAATCGGGGATTATACGGTTCAAAGGGCGGGAGATCACCGGGTTGAAGCCGTACCGCATCTGCAGAATGGGCCTGGCAAGAACCTTCCAGGTGGTGAAGCTTTTCGGCAACATGAACCTTTTGGATAATGTTGTGCTGGCTGGCGCTTTCGGGCGTGAACGCCGGATCAGCCGTGTGAAGGCGGAAAAGGATGCCGCGGAATTGTTGGAATTCGTGGAATTGCCCGTAGGTGAGGAGATGCTGGCCAAAGAGTTGACCCTGGGGCGGCAGAAGCGGTTGGAAGTGGCCCGGGCCCTGGCGACGCAGCCGGATCTGCTGCTGTTGGATGAAATGATGGAAGGCCTGAATCCTACAGAGGTGGCCAAAGCCATGGCGTTGGTCCGAAAAATTCAGGCCCGCGGTGTTACCGTCATCATGATCGAACATGTGATGAAGGCCATCATGAATGTTTGTGAACGCATCATGGTGCTGCATCACGGCGCAAAGATTGCGGAGGGGACGCCAAGCCAGGTATCCGCCGACAAAACGGTTATCGAAGTCTATTTTGGAGCAAAGGCCAATGCTGGAAGTTAAGCATCTCGAAACCTTTTACGGTAAATCCCAGGCCCTTTTCCGCGTGTCC
>JAJDOH010000092.1 GCA_022340265.1 Deltaproteobacteria bacterium
CTGCCATGGAAGGGAGATTTATCAAAGGCCAAAGAGCAAACGACCGGGGCTAATGACCTGTCTTTGATGATCTCCACATGACAAACGATTCAAAGCCTCAAACATTTTCCGGGTAGAACAAATCCATCGTGACCAACCTCCTGTGACGGTTGCAAAAAGGATTGAAGCCTGCTAAATTGATAATTCAAACAAATCAAAAAAGTAGCCAAATGATGAGGTGGAGACTGCTACGCCCCATCCTGGTCGTCAGAACCAGAGGATGAACCAATGGCCAAACCAGAACTTGTTGACATTTTTAAAAAAAGAACCCGGCACCCATTCAGACCCAGATCGTCGGACGTTATAAACAGACTCTTTTCCGACTTCTTGCCGTTTGGTTCCCATCGAAGCGAGTCCCTTATTGCAGGGTCTTGTAACTATTCGGAAAAACAGCTCTATGTCGTGGCACAGCAGAAACCCAAACCCGAGGATCTGAGAAGCGATGAAGACCTCAAAAAGCTGAACTACGGCATGCTCACTTCCGATGATCACTCGGTGATTCTTTCCGTCTTAAAAGAGGCCCGTGAACAGGACCCGGAGAATACATACCTTTTCTCCATTGTCGATACCTACGGGGCCGATATTTCCATGTATTCGGCCCAGCGGTTTCAGGCATTTTTTATCGCCCAGCTGATTCTGGAATTTCTGACCATCCCAATCAGAACCATTTCACTGATTCTCGGAGAAGGCGGTAGCGGCGGCGCTCTAGCCATCCAGGTGACCGATGTTCGGGGGCAGATGGAAGATGCTCTTTATGCCACCGCCCCGCCCGAAAGCATGGCTTCGATCGTTTTTAGAGATCCCGAACGCATTGAAGACGCACTCTCCATATTGAAACCGGGCGCAAGAGACCTTAAGAACCTGGATGTTATCGACCGTATCGTCCCTGCACCTGAGGACGTTACCGATATCACTGCCATGTGCGAGAACATTGACCAATTTCTGACCAAGGCCATAAAAGATCTGTCGCGGTCCAAGATTGAAAAACTCGTCAAGCGGCGGGAAATCAGAGCCAAGAAATACGGTGTTTCAAAGGGAAGCGGAAAATTTTATGACATCAAACGGTATATCGAAACTCCCATCAAGAAAGCCTTTCGCAAACCACCGCCAAACCTTCAGATTCTTCATCATGCAAGCCTGACGGAAGTGGGTGAAGGCTACGGCAACCTCCAGCATGCACCCGCCGACAAAGAGATGGTCGAATGCGGCGCAGGCAGACAGGGCGACAAACGTCGAAAAGGGTGCGGGAAACTGATTCCATTGAAGGCGTTGCTGGATAACTTCAACGTATGCCCGGAATGCGGTTTTTCCTACACCCTCGGCGCCAGCGGCTGGATAGACTGTCTGGCCGACACAGGCAGTTTTCATGAACTTTACCGCAATCTAACCGTTGACCAGCTTCTGGATGAATCGGCCATTACGGATTATTACAGGGAATTTCTCGCCAAACAGGAAGGACATTCCCATTTCAACGAATCCCTGGTGGTGGGGAGTGCCCGGGTCAACCAGATGCGCACGGTCATGGCGCTCAGCACCTTTTATTTCTGCGGTGGATCCATGGGCGTGGTATTCGGTGAAAAATTCAGAAGGGCAGTGGACTATGCCATTCAGGAAAACCTGCCGGTAATCAGCCTCTGTTGTTCTGGTGGGGCCAGGCTTTACGAGGGCATATCCGCACTGATGCAGATGGTAAAGACCATCGAATCCATTAATCGGCTGAGGAAAAGCGGGCTCCCTTACATCTCGATTCTAGCCGATCCGGCCACGGGTGGCGCCATTGCCAGCTATGCAGCCCTGGGGGATATTGTCATCGCCGAACCGGGCGCTCTCGTCATTTTCGCTGGCCCTAGGGTCATGAAATCAAGGGGATTCGATGTCAATGAAAAACTGGTGCGGTCCCAGTCACTGCATGAAATTTCCGGAGAAATCTACAAAGACCTCGGTTACTACCACGGCATCAGGGGAATCCAGGAAATCTGCGAACGGAAAAACATGAAAAAATGTGTTTCAAAATACCTGGAGTTTTATTATCGAAGCGAATTTCGGGGGAAAAATAAAGGGCGCAAGAATTAGTCGTTTGAAGTGACTATCACCTGCGCCCTTCATCCGGCGTTTTCATGACCTGAAAATCTCAGCCCAAACGTTTCAAGTCTTCAACCAGCCCCCGCACCGCATCGGCTGAATGGTTCAGGGCGGCTTTCTCATCATCGGTCAATTCAATTTCAATGATCTGTTCAGCGCCCTTTGCCCCCAGTTTCACGGGAACACCGATAAACAGATCGGTAATACCATATTCTCCATTTAAACAGGCCGCACATGGGAGAATCTTTTTCTTGTCCTTGAGTATGGCTTCGGCCATCTCGACAGCCGCGGCAGAAGGTGCGTAGTAAGCACTGCCGGTTTTGAGCAACCCGACGATTTCAGCGCCACCGTTTCGTGTTCGCTCTACAAGGGCATCAATCCTGTCCTGCGACATCAACTGGGTGATGGGAATACCCGCAACCGTTGAAAATCTCGGCAACGGCACCATGGTGTCACCATGCCCTCCCAGCACAAATGCATGGGTGTTTTCCACTGAAACATCTAATTCCATGGCGATAAAAGCACGAAAACGGGCCGAATCCAGGACTCCCGCCATACCAAGCACCCTGTTCTTTGGAAACCCACTGGCATTGTACGCCACGTGGCACATGGCATCCAGCGGATTGCTCACAATGATCAGCACCGCATCGGGAGCTACAGCGGCGACACCCTTGGTAACGGTCTCCATAATACCCATATTCGTAGCCAGAAGATCGTCCCGACTCATCCCCGGTTTTCTGGGGATTCCGGCCGTTATAATAACGACATCGGAATCTTTTGCCTGTGAATAGTCACCCGAAGCCCCAATGACGCTGGCGTCATGCTTTTCAATGGGGGCCGCTTCCATTAAATCCAGAGCCTTGCCAGCCGGTACCCCTTCAAGAATATCAATGAGCACAACATCCGCCAGTTCTTTTTCGGCAATACGCATCGCCGCAGTGGCGCCCACGTTTCCCGCCCCAATGACCGTTGCTTTTTTCCTCATTTTGATTGCTCCTTTCCACAGTTGATGAATAGATCGATTGTCTGATTCCCCGCTTTCGGAAAACGGATTATAGATGAGACAAGGCGGCGGGTCAAGAGAATGGCCATTTCGAAAGGAACACTCACCCTCAAAAAACTTTCCCTTGCGGCCAAAAAGGGACTTGTGGCATAGTCCGGGTCGAATCTGCATCTATTTCTGGCTCCCGAAGTGTTGCCAGGCAAAAATACCATCAGGAGAGATAATCATGAATCCACAGGAGATGAGAGAGCGTGCCATCGATTTCTTTCAGAAGCGATTTCACTGAAGTCAGGCGATTCTGGCCGTTGGCCAGGAAAAACTGGGAATTGTCAATGAAAGCATTATCAAGGCCATGGGTGCCTTTGGCGGCGGGGTGGCCAGTTCAGGAAACGTCTGCGGCATCCTTTCAGGCGGGGTAGCCTTGATTTCAAGCCTTTACAGCAAAGGCAACCTTGAGGAAAAAGACGATCCCCGTATGTGGCGGCTGAGTTATAAGCTTTTCAAACAATTTGAAAATCTCACCGAATCTTTCGGGGGCATCAACTGCCGGGACATTGCCAGGTTAAACTGGAGTGACAGGGAGGCGACCCGGGACTTTTACAAAAACCCTGACAGCAGACGCAAACTTTGCACTCAGTTGTGTGGTGATTTTGCATTCGTTTTAGGTGAAATGCTTGACAGGGAGCGGCCGGAAAGCCCCTGATACCAAATAGAACCATGCAACATCTTTTTCCAAATGGTTATGCGACACACCCATGGATCAACAAGTTGCATTTTAGTCCATCATGATTAGATTCAGTGCTTTAAGGCAGTAATTGTTTTGAGATTGTCTTCCCGTAAGTGCTAACGAGATTTCACCCCATTTCAACATGCGGGTCGCCACCCGCCAGGAAAGGATTGGAACAAAATGGTAAAATTAGAAACCAGTATGGGCGATATTTTTCTGGAGCTTGATGAAGAAAAAGCGCCTAAATCCGCAGAAAACTTTCTTTCGTATGTCAATGACGGTCACTATGACGGCACCATTTTTCATCGGGTCATCGACGGTTTCATGATTCAGGGGGGTGGGTTCACTGCGGACCTGAAACAGAAACCCACCAAAGATCCCATTGTCAATGAAGCCGACAACATGTTGAAAAATGACGCTTATACCGTTGCAATGGCCCGCACACCGGATCCCAATAGCGCCACGAGCCAGTTTTTCATCAATGTCAAAAAAAATGATTTTCTGAACCACACGGCCAAAACAGCCGAAGGGTGGGGATACGCTGTTTTCGGAAAGGTCGTCAAAGGCCACGGAGTCGTCAATAAACTGAAAGGCGTCGCCACGGGCAACAAAGGTCCGCACGCGGACGTTCCACTTGAAACCATTACCATTAACAAAGCCACGGTGGTCGATGAGTAGAAGAATGGAAGCCAGGAGTCAGAATAAAAAAAGTCCTTTTTTTCTGGCTCCTGAATTCTGATGTCTGAATTCCTTGCAAACCATGGTGATCATCTTTTAAGCGGTAATTCTTTTATAACAAGACCCGGAGTGTAATGCATCAGGGGCTCAAAATCACCTGGTCTTCAAAGGCTTGACGCAACGCGTTTGAAAGGGCATCGGCAACCTTTTCATCGGTCAGTTCCACCATCAATTCCCCGTTGGGACCCACCACCAGTTTCCCATATTGCTCCACGATTTCTTCGATTTCAGAGGGTTCCTGAGTCCACCAACCGCGAGTCCGCATCAGCAGTTCCTTACCTTTCAGGCGGCGGGGCGTCACCAGATCGATTTTACGAAACCAGGCGTCCCAACCGATCTGGGCAGGGGCTTTCAACACCGGACTCACAGGATCGTGATATATTCGGCAGCGTCCGAAAAGACGAAGTGTGATCATTTTGCGCAGACCTTCTGCTCAAGAATTTTCAGAAAACAAGCCTCATAAACTTGGGCATAATCATTTTCAGTCAAAGAAACACTTTGCCCGGCTCTTTCTGCCCAAGCTTGCTCAAAAACCAGCAGTACCGATTCACGAACCTCTCTCAACCTTTCATCAAAGGGGGACAGGCCCGAGCTTTCAATCAATCGCTCCTGCACTTTCTCCATCCCCTTAAAAACCCGCCGCATCATTTGAACGGCCGGATCTCTACCAAACTCATCTGAAATCATCATTGATTTTCATCGCTCTTTCCAGCGATTTCTTTTAAAATTTCTTCCAGTTTTTCCAGTTTTTCCCCGTAACCGGCCCAATCCCCCCGGCGCAAATTCTCTTTTGCCTGGTTGTAATACTGAAGGGCCATGTTGCCCAGATCGGAAGTTTCAAGAAACCGGGTGGCGGCCGGCACATCGGCTTTTTCAGTCGACCGCCCTTTTCCGAGCACACGGCTCAAAGCCAGATCGAGGTTCTGTTCCATGGCGACCTGGTTGCCGAAAGCCACGATCACCCGCTTTAGCTCAGGAAGGGAGGCAGCCCGCGATGGGTCGGCACCGGACGAACCCGAACCCAGTTTTGACTTGAGTTTCTGAAGTCCTCCCGTGGGCTCTTCACCGGCAGTGGGAACGGAATTGTCCTCTTGCTTGGCCTCCAGATAGATGGGCTCCACGTAAACAAACGCGTCGAGGACGGGAATGGCCAGAAGATTACCGCGAATAACACGGGACCCCTTTTGGTCCCACAGACTCAGTTCACGGGAAATCTCAGTCTGCTGATCCACCCTGGCTTCAATCTGCATGGGTCCGTAAACCAGTTTTTCCTTGGGCAGCTTGTAGACAATCAGGCTGCCGTATTCGGGCAAATCGCTTCTGGCTGCCAGCCACCCGATCATGTTGTCCTTTTTTGAAGGGGTAAACGGAAGCATCAGGAGAAATTCTTCTTTTTCCCCTTCCGGCAGTTTGATGATGATATAATAAGGCTTCATTTTCTGCCGGCTGTCACCGTACATTTCATCCGGCAATTGCCACAGATCCTCTTGGTTGTAAAACACCTGCACATCTTCCATGTGATATCGGGTATAGGTGGTTGCCTGGATTTGAAAGAAATCCTTGGGATAACGAATGTGGTGTTTCAAATCCTCAGGCATTTCATCAAATGGTTTGAAAAGGTCCGGGAAAATACGATTATAAACCCCGGCAATGGGATCCTTCTCGTCCAGAAGGTAAAAACAGACATCCCCATTGTAAGCATCGATGGTCACCTTGACGGCGTTTCGTATATAGTTCAGGATACCGCGATCAAAAGGACTGTGGCTTCGGGTGGAGTAGGGATACATGTTTGAAGTGGTATAGGCATCCAGTATCCAGTAGAGTTTCCCCTTGGAAAGCACCATGTAAGGATCACGATCGTAGGATAGAAAGGGCGCAATGGCTTTCACCCGGCGCTTGATCCGGCGGTTGTACATGATGCGGCTTTCAGATGTTAGGTAATTGGTAAAAAAGATCTGGGGATCGCGGAATTCAACCGCATACAAAAACCGCCGAATGAAGGAGTTCATGGGCACCCCTCCCCGGCCCTGATACACTGAATAGACGTTTTTGTCGCCTTTTGGAAAATCGAACTCCTTGCTGGTGGTCCTGACCAGCACATACTGATCCGTCATCTCGCCGTAGTAGATCTCGGGACGCACGATTTTCTCAAGGCCTGTTTCGCACACGGGGGGGAGATCCTTGATAAAGAGCCGCGGTAATCCTTCCCGGGTCACTTCATTGACGGGGCTGGCCGCCAGGCCGTAGCCATGGGTATAGGTCAGGTGCCGGTTGACCCAGGTATTGGCCTGGGCCGGAAGCTGTTTCACCACCAGTTCCCTGGCTGCCAGCATGAGCTGCCGGTACTGTCCGCCGATCCCGTAGCGATCCACATCCACATTGTTGAAGTCGTAGTAGAGTCTAATGGATTGAATCTGCTGGTAGGTTTTGAGCAATGGCCGTTCATCCCAGATGCGAATATTCTGGATCGTACCCCGCTGCTGTTTCAATTCCTCCAAACTCAGCCTTTCATTGACCTGGAAATTGACCTCCCGAATCTTGTTGAGGTTATACGCTTCACGGGTAGCAGCGATATTATGCGCAATATATTGGGATTCTTTTGCGAACTCGTTGGGTTTCACCACCACCTTCTGGATGGTCATGGGCAGAATCATGGAAAGCATGAGCACGGACCCCACCCAGACCGCACCTCCGATGAGAAGCCGCTTCATGGCGGGTCTGAAGGCATTGAAGAAAAGCAGCCCCGCAAAAGCAGTGGAAATAACGATCAAAACCCTGTAGGCCCATACTTTCACGTGCACGTCCGTGAAACTGGCGCCGAACGCCGGTCCCTGCGTTGAATACAACAGTCCGTAGATCTTTAACTGGTAGCCCCAGGCCAGCAGCAATATCAAAATACCCGCCAGAAAACCCAGGTGTCTTCCCACCCCGGGAACCACTGTAAACTTGGGGAGTGTGGGCGGCTGCCCTTCCACCTGGGTTATCTCCCCCACAACCTGAAGGGCGCCGTTTTTCAGGTACCAGATGATGGTTAACCCGGCGGCAAACAGAAACAACACCAGCAATCCGCTGCGGATAAAGAGATAAAAGGGCAATGCAAACACATAAAACCCCATGTCCCGGTCAAATATGGGATCCTTGTTTCCAAAAGGGCCCTGATACAGGTATCGCAGAACCAGATCCCATTTTACAGCCCCTTTGGAGGCCAGGACAAAACTGGCGATCAGGATCAAAGCGAGGAAAAGTATGTTCAGGGTCCTGACGGAAAGCCCGATTTGGGCCGCATAACCGGTCCCCTCCTTAAACGGGCTGTCCGGACCCGGCGTGGGGCTCAGGCGGCTGGCCACATGGAGGTTGATGGCAATAATCAGTATCAGAAAGATCCAAATTGCCGCTCCAAATCCGAATCGGGTCAGAATCATGGTTCTAAAGACCGATGAGAACCCAAGGTTTTCAAACCAGAGCCAATCC
Organism: Deltaproteobacteria bacterium; assembly: GCA_022340265.1. Classification (GTDB taxonomy): domain Bacteria; phylum Desulfobacterota; class DSM-4660; order Desulfatiglandales; family Desulfatiglandaceae; genus NaphS2. The sequence continues at coordinate 8,061 of JAJDOH010000092.1, forward strand.
GGATAAATGCTCACCAGGGAATACACCAGAAGCAGAAGTATCAGCGCGCATCCGATCCATATTTTCGTTTTCACATTAATACCTCATGGTTGTAGCAGAACATCATGGTAACAGCCTCTCATATTCCATGTTTTCAGAAACCCTGGGAAGGCAAAAGATAAACGTAACTTGTACTCTGATTGCTTCGGGCTGTCAAATAGTACCGGATACTACTGTTTTCAAAAAGGTTGACAATCCCTCTTTATGGGCTATCTTACGAGATGTACGCTTTTCTATTGAACAGGAGTCAAACGATAAATGATGAAACAAGAACGATTTAAATGGATAATCACCGTCTTGGGTTTTGCGGCCCTTTTGTGGATGACGCTTCCGGTATCCGGTGCCCTTTCGAAAGCCACACAGACCATGTCAGAAGCTTACCCTGAACTCTCAGAAGGGATCCTCAAATCAGCACAACTGGAAAAGCTGGACAATGGGCTTCTTCTAAAAGCCGACGGGTTTGAAATCAGAGATTCATTCTTCAAAGAGGCATTCGGCGAAGTTGATCCTGAAGTTCGAAAGGAACTGGATAAAAGCAAGCTTTTTCTCCTCGATCAGAAAGCCATGGAGGAACTCATCAAGCAGGACGCCAAGTCCATGGACATTGCCATGGAACCTCCCGATGAACAAAGCTTCCGCGCCTATTTTGACCGCGTTACCAAGGACGTTACGGTTTCCGAAGAGGCTGTTAAATCCTTTTATGACGAAAACCAGGAAATGGTTGGTGGAATGCCGTTTGATCAAGTGAAAGAAAGCATCCAGGGATTTATGCTTCAGAAGAAACAGCAGGAAGCCTTGCAGGCCCATATTGATGGTCTTGCCGAAAAAGCCCATATGCGCATCAATGAAGACTGGGTCAAAAAACAGGTGGCCATTGCCGGGGACAATCCCCTGGACCTCGCACGGCGATCAGGAAAACCCACCCTGGCCCAGTTCAGTGCAACCGGTTGCGCACCTTGTGAAATGATGAAACCCATTATTAAAAAACTCAAAGAAAAGTACCAGGGAACCATCAATATCGTTTATATCCCGGTCGAGGAAAACCAGATGCTGGCAACTCGGTTTAATGTACGAGCCGTGCCGGTGCAGGTTTTTTTCGACGAAAAGGGAAAGCAGGTCCATCAACATATGGGCTTCATGGCGGAGGCTGATATCTTAAACCAGTTTAAGAAGATGGGGGCCATTTAGAGACCTTAAAACAGATAAGCATTTTTCAAAAGCCTTCCTTATGGTAACCGGAAGCATCGCGCCCATTCATCGCCTTTTGCAGCCGTTCAATAAGATTTCCTTCTTTTTTCGAAAAGCCCTTGAGGAAGCCGATCATCTTTTTGACTGAACCGCCTTCTTTCGTCAAAACCGCTTCGAAAAGATTAAAATGCCGATGATACAATGCTACCGTCATCAGGTAGGCATTGTTTGGGGGCATTATTGCGAAATGCACAAACTCTTGGGTTTTGAAATCTTTTCTCAATACGTCAAACCGCTTATGATACGTTGCAAAAACGGTCTCTTTTAAACGCATCTTTTCTTCATGCCCCACTTGTAGATTGTAAACACCTTCCATTTCAATCATAAACGTGTTTAGGAATCGCGAAAACAGCTGCTCATCCGCCAGCGCGTCCCGTGCCTTGATTGTGAAGGGATGTTTGGCCCCAAAGGCTTTTTCAAAAAATTCAATTGCACCCACCTTTCCCACCAACACTGCCAACCCCTCGTTAAACGCCCCCTGCCCGTTAATATATAGGGTCGCGTGGGTCATCTCATGGAGCAGGGTGTTCACCAACCTGGGGGTGGTGCCATCAATGAGATTCATGGTGACCGGATCCTGGAACCATCCCAGGGTGCTGTAGGCCTCGGCCCTGCCCACGTATACATCCAGGTTTTCACCCGCCAGCCGTGTGCACTCTTCCCGGGCCTTTTTCAAGTCGAAAAATCCCAGATAAGGCAAATCACCCACGATGGGAAACCACCAGGTTTTCAGTGAAAAGGCGTCCTTTTTCGAAGCGGATACCATGTAAATGGGATTTCGGCCTGAGTGGGGATAAACGGTCTCGTAGTTGCTGGTTTTTTCAAGTCCCAGATCTTTCTCGCCAAATGCCTTGATCTGCGCCACAAGCAGCAGTTTGTTTCGTTGGTCCGGAGTAAAGGGTTCCGTATCCAGCGCCTTTTCAATGGGCACGGCACCATTCAGCAATTCCATCTGCCCTTTGGCCACATGAAACAGGTAGGAAAGACGGCATCCTGAACCCAGCAAGAGCAGACACAACAGTAGTACGTGGCCCATAAGTTGGATTGTGGATCGTATCCGGGGCATATGGTAGCC
>JAJDOH010000009.1 GCA_022340265.1 Deltaproteobacteria bacterium
CCGATCCAGATCATTTAATTGGCTGCGCAGCCGTCTTCGTTTGTCTTCTCGAATGAGTTTCTGAATCTCGTGAATATTGAAAAAGGGCGTGTGCATGAAATGTCCGATATGCAGCTGGTTTTTTTCTTCCTTTTGGATACCGGCCTCTTCTAATAGCGGACGGTAAACTTCTGCGATGCCCATCAAATGATAATCCTGATTCCAGATGACCACATCCTCCGAATCATTCTTCTTCAAGATTTCATCCACCACTGTGTTGGCAAAGGAAACCCCGCTGCTGATGTATTGAATCACATCATTTTTTTCAAAAGCCGGTCTGGGAAATACCGAGGTTTTCTTGTAAAACAGCTCCGGCCGCGTCAGGTGAAGCAGCGGCCATAGGAATCCATTGGCAAACTTACTGTAGTAACTCTTCATGTGATAGATATCAAAGAACACAAACCGCATGTAAAAATCATAATCCTTGAAACGAAAGTGCATGCGGTTATTGGGGTCGATTTCGATAAGCGGAAAACTTTGCGGGGTGTGCCCCTTTACCGCCATTTCCTGAAACAGTTCCCGGTAATGCCCCCGGGTGACCTCAATGTCCTGATCGCCCATGGAAGCCCCGATCCAGGTGGTATTCCATTGATCCCCTTTCAACAAACCCGCCATTGCTTTCACCAGGCCTCCCTGGCCAAAGGGCGACTCGGGAGGCCGCTCTTGATTATCTAAAGCCGTTTCCGCCTTTTTGAGAAACGCTTTTGAAAAACCGAAAGGAACTCGATTGGATACGATATAAAGATTTGTTTTCATTACCTACGCCGCATTCTTTTAAATAACGCACTCCCCCCCAAAGTTAAAGGAAAGACAATTTACTTTTGAATTGCAGAAAAACAGGGCCTTTTAGAAATTACCACACACCTAAAATTCTTATCCAAATATATCCAATCCCGCTCTCCCTATAATATGGGGTCCATCCCGTATTCCTTCTCTCTTTTCAGAGTATGATTTCTTTGAATAACCCGTACGCTTCTCGGTACCAATTGTTCTTTCACCATGACCTTTCTAACTACACTGTATTCATCCATGTTGAACACCCTTTTCCCTTTTTGAATCGAACCCCGGAGGCTTTCCCGATCATTATATTCCATCTGGGTCATGCAGACGTTTCTTAATCCACTGCGCCCAGGCGGAGAGCGCCTGGTAGGTATATTGGGTTTCTATCCCATCTTATTTCATCAAAAAGACGATGGCAATGCGGTTCACACCATATATCATGTGAAAAATCAGGTAGTTGTTACTGTCCGTTTGAAAACTGAACCTTGCGCCTCCTTAGAACCGATGATTTGTCTGAAAAAATGAAGGGACGTACCGAATAGACCCTGTTTGCTTTTCGCATATTTCTGATTTTCACGGAGTAGCGTGTTCATTTAAGTTGATTCTGTTTTCTGAAATATCAGTGATTGAAGATACAGTCTTTACCCCATTGCGACACAGTCATCGACCATTTACGATGAGGCAAATTTCAAAAATTAAGTCTACAAGGAACGTCTCAATGAAAAAGGATGTGTAACATGAATCATCAAAACCCCGGACCGCTTTATATTAAAGACTGCACGTTGATTGCCCTGGCAACGGGGAAGAGGGCTCAGAACCTTCGGGAGTTGCGGGAGTATTTGCGGGTCATTTCCACCAACAGCATTTACTACCATTTCTGGGGAGGGTTGCTGCGCCCGCGCTTTGATGACCCGGAATACCACAATGATTTTGCCATCTGGGCCGCCCACAGCATTCACAACAAGGCCCTGGCCGAACGTCTGGCAGTGATTGACCCGGTGGCATTTATGTCACCGGAAGATCTCCGCACTGAAATTCTGGACGTTATAGAGGAAAGTCTGGATGAAACAGATTTTCCGGTGTGGGCACGAAGAGATGACCAGTTTGAATTTATTCAACACCAAATCGTAGTCTTTGATACCTCTAAAACAGTCGAAAATCCGGAATATCTCAAAGATATGCTGCCTCAATTGTCCCTGGGCAGTCTCTTTTTTCATTTTATTGACGCCCGCCGCAGAAACGAAAATTCATTGGACGATTTTCAAAACTGGTTGATTCAATTTGGAAGCAAATACAAACGCATGTGCGAAACCATTGACGCCATTGATCCTTACTTCAGCGGGTTGAAACAGTTAAGAGAAGCCCTTGTCAACTCCGTCCGAACCACATCATAAAGGAGAAACGATAGAATGCTTGAGAAATATGCAGAAATTGCCGGAAATGACGTGGTGGAACATCTCAGACAGCTGATAAAGCCGTTAAAAGGCTTGAGACTGGTTCACATCAATTCCACCAAATCGGGCGGCGGCGTGGCGGAAATCCTTCACAAGATGGTTCCGCTGATGCAGGAACTCGGTATTGACACCCGGTGGGAAGTCATTACCGGGGAATCACTGTTTTATGAGTGCACCAAGGGGTTCCACAACGCCATGCAGGGAAATCAGGTGAATCTGGATGACCGTCACCTGAGCACCTATGAAGAGACCAACCGGCAGCTTGCAGCGTCCGATACCGCCGATTTGAATGAAGCGGATGTGGTCATCGTGCATGATCCGCAACCTGCGGCCCTGATTCACTCATTCCCCGAAAGAAAGGGCAAGTGGGTGTGGCGGTGTCACATTGATGCCAGCCGCCCCTTCAGGCCCGTATGGCGCTATCTCAGAGATTTTGTGAAAGGATATGATGCCAGTGTCTTCTCCATCGCGCCTTTTTCACAGCAGCTGCCGCATCCCGTGTACCTGATTGCCCCCAGCATCGATCCGCTTCACGAAAAGAATATTCCCTTACCCGCGGAAGAAATAGAAGCCGTTTACAGCCGCTTTGACATCGATCCCGAACGGCCCATGCTGTTGCAGGTATCCCGTTTTGATCGATTCAAAGATCCGGTGGGGGTCATCCGCGCCTTTCGGATCGTACGGGAATTTATTCCCAACGTCCAGTTGGTCCTTGCAGGGGGCGGCGCTTCCGACGACCCGGAAGGGGAAGCGGTCTTAAATGAAGTGCACGCAACCGCCGCCAATGATCCCAACATCCATGTTTTGCTCTTGCCGGGAGATGCCCATCGAACCATTAACGCGTTGCAGCGGGCGGCCCATATCGTCATTCAGAAATCGCTCCGTGAGGGTTTCGGCCTAACGGTAACCGAAGCCATGTGGAAAAACAAACCGGTTATCGGAGGGGATACGGGCGGCATTCGCCTCCAGGTGTTGAACCACAAAACGGGTTTTCTGGTCAATACCCCCGAAGGTGCCGCTCTGCGCATTCGGTATCTGCTGAATAACCCGGGCATCATTCAAGAGATGGGGGATCGCGCACGGCAGTTCATCCATGAGAACTTTCTCATTACAAGACATCTGCGGGAATATCTCACGCTCATCTTCTCCTTGCTCAATGGAAAAAATGACCGGATTGAAGTGGCTTAACCGCTCTCCATTATGCATCTCAGGGGGCTCGGACCGCCTCCTGATAGACGAAAAACGAGAGTGAACAGGGCATCGGCCCAACGCAATGGTTTCTGTTCAAACATTCCTACCGCTGGATCAAGACAACGTCAACGAAAAGCTCGTATTCCTGATCCTCATCCAGGTCATTCACCAAAACCTTCTCCACTTCGCCATTGCCCATAATTTTCAGCAATTCCGACTCATAAAGCACCTTCACATCGGATCTCTTCAACCGGCTTTTGACATCCGGGTTCATTTCGGCCTCTTTTGAAGGCGTGATGAAAATGACGCGTCCGGTGTGTTTTTCCAGCTCTATGGCCATGTCAGCCGACTTGACATTTCCCATGTCCAGGACCATCACCCGTTTGTCTTTAAACAGGGTAGGATCATCCGCGCTATTGTAGACACCTTTATTTAGAAATTCGGACTCTCCTTCGATGGCCGCTTCCGAAATCTTGCAGGACTTTTGAACATACAAAGGAAGTTCAGTGTCGAGGTCTCCCGGGCGGATCCCTTGCCGCCAGTTTGTGATGGCAGCATGAAGGGCATCAGCCGCCAAATTGGAGCAGTGCATCTTGGTGGGAGGCAGGCCCTCCAAAGCCTCCGCCACATCATTCCGCGTCACTTTCATGGCTTCATCCAGCGACATCCCCTTCACCAGTTCCGTAACCATACTGCTGGTGGCAACAGCAGAACCGCAACCGAACGTTTGAAACTTGATATCTTTTATGCGGTCATTTTCCACCGCGATGTAAATCTCCATCAAATCCCCGCATACAGGATTTCCAATTCTTCCCTTTGCAACATTATCTCCTTCAAGAATTCCCACATTGCGGGGATTTCTGAAATGGTCAAGCGTCTTTTCGGAATACTGAGTTGGTTTCATTTGTCTAATTCCTTTCATATAGAGGTGAAAGCGTTCTAAGTCTTTCCAAAACACCCGGGAGCACTTGCAGGACCCTTTCCACATCTTCTTCTGTGTTGAACCTTCCAAAAGTGAACTCCAGAGAGCCGTGGGCTTCCTCATGCAAGAGCCCGCACGCAATCAGCGTGTGGGAGGGTTCCAGTGTTTTGGAAGTGCAGGCGGAGCCGGTGGACGCGGAAATTCCTTTATCTTTGAGGGACAGCATCAGGGATTCTCCTTCCACCGCCTCAAACCTGAAATGGGCATTGTTGGGCAACCGCTCGGTGGGATGGCCGTTCAGATAGGCTTTGGGAATCTTTTTCAGAACGCCTTCAATCAGCCGGTCCCTGTAACTACCCAAACGCTTGATCTCTTCGGACATCTCATCTGATGCAATTCTGGCCGCCTCGGCCATACCGACGATGGCAGGCATGTTTTCCGTACCCGACCTGAGTCCTCTTTCCTGACCACCGCCCATGATGATCGGCATAATTCCGGCACCCTTTCGAAGGTAAAGCACACCCAGCCCCTTGGGGCCGTATATGTCATTGGAAGAAAGGCTCATGAGATCCACGGGCACTTTGTTGACATCGATGGGCACCAGACCTTCAGCTGCCACGGCGTCCGTATGAATTGCAATGCCTTTGTTTTTGAGCAGCTGACAAATTTCTTCCATGGGCTGGATGGTACCCACCTCGTTACTGCCATAGCCGATGGAGGCCAATATGGTCTTGTCTGTAATCCTGGATTCGAGTTTCCTCGGATCAACCCTGGCATACTGGTCCACCGGCACTTTGCTGATCTCGAATCCGTTTTTTTCCAGGTATTTGGCAATATTGTGAATGGAAATATGTTCCACCTCGGATATGATAATATGGTTTCCTTTTCTCTTGTTGCGCATGGCATATCCGATGAGGGCCAGGTTGTTGGACTCCGTCGCCCCTGAAGTAAAAAGAATTTCTTTGGGGTTTGCGCCGACAAAATCGGCAATCTTTTCCCGGCACTCATCGAGGACCTTTGTTGCCCTGTCGCCTACCTGGTGAAGAGAGGAAGGGTTACCAAACCTTTCGAAAAAATATGGGTGCATTGCTTCCACCACCCTCGGATCCACCGGTTTGGAAGACTGATAATCAAGATATACTTCCGCCGCTGTTTCTGCAGTTGTCATTCTGAAACCTCCATTTTAAACTCGCCAAAAGGTCGAATGGCCGCCTTTTTGGTGATCTATTTGCCTCTCCTTATCAGAAACCGCAATTGTCCGCCCTCATTTTCAAATGACACGACCTCGTGTCCCGAACGTTTTGCGAAACGCGCAATGTCTTTTGCCGCCGTTGGATCATCCGCAAGAACCTCCAGTATTTCGCCGACTTCCAAGGCTTCGATGTTCTTACGGGTCCGGTACAATGGTTCCGGGCAGAAAAGGCCCACGCAATCCAAAGTCCGTTTGGGTTCTTCATTTGCCTCCAATGTCGCCTCCCTTATGTGATTTTTCAAATGGTTTCTTCAGTATAAAGATTCAATAACCTCTTTTATACATATAAAATATATTGTCGGGAAGAAAAATCAAATGGGTTGAACAATGTATTCTATTAAACAAATATCTGTAGCTTTCCAAAGGCAGGTCTATTGAGGACGGTCGGCGCGCGGCCTCGGGCGGCCGCTTGTTTCGCCTGATTCTTACGCGTTCAATGTGACAGATTATCTCTCAGAATGCTAGTCTTTAAATGTTTTCGGAGAAGGTTTGTCTTTGTTTGCCACCTTCTTTTCCAGCCATTCACAGGCCTCTTCAAGGTTGCCGTCCTCGCCGATGGATTGAAGGAGCGACATGCACGTTTCGTAGAGTTTCCGATCCTCATCCGTAAACCCTTCCAGAAAACGCTCCAGATTCATGTTGCCGCTTTCTCTGCTTTCGTGGGGTTGTTCTTCATTTTCGCTTTTCTCATCTGCTGCCTTGGCCATGACCACACCTCCTGCAGGGGTATATGTTAAAGCGGACCAACACTTTCCACCGCTACCCGGATTAAAACAATCCGGTCATGGCCTTCGGTGCGGAGCTTAAATTTGTCCCCTTGCCGTCAGCCATGGTGCCGCCTCCTTGTTTAACAGCCTATTTTTTTGAATCTTAGTAAATCCATACCAAAGATTAAATGGGTTGTACCGTGTATATTGTTGATTATGGAAAGGCATTTGAATTCCGGAATTCGCCGATCAGGCGTTAAATCCGCGTGAAATGAGCCAAAGCGAAACAAAGGTCGACCTTTCTGCCGAGGTTCCAGGAACAAAATGCCGCCGGATTGGCTAAAATGACCGGGAAATATTCCCCAGGTTGTACGCGCCATACATTTCTGAATGCCTCCCCCGGCCCGGTAGGGTTCGGATATTCGAATATAGGGGGAAGACCCTATTCAAATTTATAAACGCAAAGCATATGGTGCTGATGTAAAAACATTTGACACAAAATCAAAATAGGGCACGGAAAGGGACGGTGATGGCACTCTTTAAATGGGACCGGCTGGGAGCGGAAAGACTTGAAGACGGCCGGATTCGCTTCACGGTGTGGGCCCCCTTTGCCGACGCCGTCTTCGTCGATACCGTCACCCCAGAAGAAGGCAGTTTCCCTTTAATTTCAATTGGAAACGGATACCATCAGGGGACCCTGGAAGCCATGGGGGGTCCGGTTCGGTATTTCTATGGGCTTCACAAGGAAGGCCAAAAGGGTCAGGAGAGCCGGGAGCGATGGCCGGATCCGGCTTCACGGTTTCAGCCCGAAGGCGTTCACGGCCCTTCCCAGGTGGTGGACAAGATGTCCGACAGGCGGGACGACCCATGGACGGGGCTACCGCTTTCCCGGTACGTCATCTCCGAAATTCACGTGGGCACCTTTACACCGGAAGGAACCTTCGAGGCCGTGATCCCCCAACTGGACCGGTTGCAGGATGTGGGTTTCACGGCGCTGGAACTCATGCCGGTGGCCCAGTTTCCCGGCAGTCGAAACTGGGGCTATGACGGTGTCTACCCCTTTTCGGTCCAGAACAGTTATGGTGGCCCGAAAGGGCTCAAGCGCCTGATCGATGCCTGTCACCGGCGAGAAATGGCGGTGATTCTGGACGTGGTCTACAATCATCTGGGTCCGGAAGGCAATTATTTTTCGAAATTCGGGCCCTATTTTACCGACACTTATCGAACACCCTGGGGAGACGCCATCAACTTCGACGGTCCGGACAGCGATCCGGTCCGGCGCTATTTTCTGGAAAACGCTCTTCAGTGGGTCGCCGAATATGGATTCGATGCCCTTCGCATTGATGCGGTGCATGCCATTCGGGATTTTTCCGCAAGACCATTTCTGGAAGAGCTGGCCCTGGCCGTTAAAAAAACGGCGGAAAGGGAAAATCGCCGCATTTACACCATCGCCGAAAGCGCCCTGAACGATTCCCGAATGATCCGGTCGCGGAAAATAGGCGGTATCGGCCTGGATGCCCAGTGGAACGACGATTTCCACCACGCCCTGCATACCCTTCTGACGGGAGAGCAGATGGGCTACTATCAGGATTTCGGGCGGATGAGAGATTTAGCAAAGGCATGGCGGGAAGGGTTTGTCTACACGGGAGAACATTCATCCTTTCGCCGCCGCCGCCACGGCAATTCCGCCAGGAACCTTTCCGCGGGCCGGTTGGTGGTCTTCGCCCAGAACCACGACCAGGTGGGAAACCGGATGCGGGGAGATCGGTTTTCCACGATGATTTCCCTGGAAAAGCAGAAACTGGCCGCCGCCCAGGTGCTGCTCTCGCCTTTCGTGCCGTTGCTCTTCATGGGGGAAGAGTACGGGGAAACCGCTCCCTTTCCCTATTTTGTGAGTCACACGGATGAGGCGCTGGCAGAAGCCGTCCGGAAAGGGCGTGGAAATGAGTTTAAGGGTTTCGAGTGGAAAGGAGAACCCCCGGATCCCCAGGCTGAAGAAACCTTTCTCACTGCCAGGCTCGATCCATCGATGGCCGCATCCAAGCCCCATGGGGCTTTATTGGCATTTCATCGAGAGCTGATCCGGTTGCGCAAAAGGCACCCCTGCCTCAGACAATTGAGCAAAAAATCCATGCGCATCCATGTTCTGGGCCCCATCCTCATGGTACACCGGTTCAGTTCCCTGGACGAAGCCGTTTTGCTGTTTCATTTCGGTGAGACACAAAAAAAAGAGATGTTCCCCTTTCCGGCGGGAGAGTGGACCAAGATGCTTGATTCCGGGGATTCCCGGTGGCTGGGACCCGGCAGCCACACGGTCTTAAACCTGGTCTCGAAAGAGGCCGCGGGGAAAGAAGTGCTTTTGGGCCCCCACAGTGCCGTTTTGTTTTATCGACGCGCTCCGAATCCAAACTGCTGAAAAGGGGATTTCCATGGAAGAAAAATACATCTGCGTTCACGGCCATTTTTACCAGCCGCCTCGGGAGAACGCCTGGATTGAAACCATCGAAGTTCAGGATTCGGCCCATCCCTACCACGACTGGAACCGCCGGATCACCGCCGAATGCTATGCCGCGAACGCCTACTCCCGCATTCTGGACGAAGAGGGCCGGATCGAAAAAATCGTGAATAACTATGAAAAAATCTCCTTCAACTTCGGTTCCACCCTGCTGGCATGGATGGAAAAGAACACGCCGGGGCTGTATCAGGCCATTCTGGAGGCGGACCAGAGAAGTGCCGAACGGTATTCCGGACACGGTTCCGCACTGGCCCAGGCCTATAATCACATGATCATGCCGCTTTCCAACCGGCGGGACAAAATCACTCAGGTGCTCTGGGGGATCAGGGACTTTTCCCGGCGCTTCGGTCGGGACCCTGAAGGGATGTGGCTCCCGGAAGCGGCGGTCGACCTTGAGACCCTTGAAATCCTGGCGGACCAGGGCATTTCATTTACCATTTTGAGCCCTTACCAGGCGGAGAGAACCCGCGCCATTGAGGGAGACCAATGGTGCGGCGTCGCGGGGGGAACCATCGACCCCAAGGAGCCCTATCTTCAGAAACTGCCGGGCGGCGGCATCATCACCCTCTTCTTCTACGACGGGCCCATTTCGCGAAGTCTTGCTTTTGAAGGCCTGCTGAAAAACGGTGATGCCTTTGCCCAAAGGCTTGCAGGAGGCTTTACGGATCGGGAAAAGCCGCAGCTGCTGCACATCGCCACCGACGGTGAGAGTTACGGTCACCACAGTCGTCACGGGGACATGGCCCTGGCTTACGCGCTTCATTTCATCGAACAGGAAGGTCTGGCCAGGCTCACCAATTACGGAGAATTTCTCGAGAAGCACCCACCCGATCAAGAGGTGGAAATTCAGGAAAATACCTCCTGGAGCTGTGCCCACGGCATCGAACGGTGGCGGAGCGATTGCGGTTGCACCACCGGAGAGCATCCCGACTGGCATCAGGCATGGCGGCAGCCCCTTCGGGAATCCCTCGATTTTTTAAGGGACGAAATGGCCGCCGCCTATGAAGCGAACGCGGGCGGATATCTGGAAGATCCCTGGAAGGCGAGGGATGACTATATCGCCGTTGTCCTTGATCGCTCATCAGCGTCCGTGGAGGGCTTTTTAAACCAGCATGCAAAGAAGGCCCGCGGTTTTGCGGACAACGTGCGAATCCTGAAACTTCTTGAAATGCAGCGTCACGCCATGCTCATGTACACCAGCTGCGGCTGGTTCTTCGAAGAAATATCGGGAATTGAAACCTTGCAGATTATTCAATACGCCGGTCGCGCCATCCAGCTTTACCACGATCTGTTCGGCGGCGACCTGGAAAACCGGTTTCTTGAAAGGCTCTCCCTCGCCAAAAGCAACGTCCCCGCCCACGGTGATGGAAAGGACATTTACCATAAATTCATAAAACCGGACATGGTGGATTTAAAACGCATTGCCGTCCACTACGCGATCAGTTCCCTTTTTGAGGAGCAGACCGAAAAAACACCCTTCTTCTGCTATGCCGTTACTCGAAAGGAATACTACAGCGGCCGGGCGGGGCCCGCCAGACTGGCCCTGGGACAAGTGGAAATCAGCTCCCGGATCACCCATGAAACGGAAAACGTGCGTTTCGGGGCCTTTTATGTGGGAGATCATCAAGCCCTCTGCGGCGTTTCGCGGGATCTTCGCGGCTATAACGACCAAAAACTGATGGGCGACCTTTTCGGCGGCCTGGACCGTGCCGACTTTACCCAAATCATGCAGCTTCTGAACCGGGCATTCGGCGGTTCTCTTTACTCGCTTAAATCCCTCTTCAGAGACGATCAGCGTAAAATCGTCAACATCATCCTGGAAAACAAGATTGCCGACGCGCTGTCGGTGTACCAACATGTGTACGAACCCAATGTGCCCCTCATGCGTTTTCTGAAGGACTCCGCCACGCCGATCCCCGCGCCCCTCTACGCCTCCGGGGATTTCGTGATGAACAGCGAACTCGATAAAGCCCTCGCCGACCCTGAAATGGATTTCGAGAAGATCACGCACCTTCTGCGGGAAGCCGATCTGGCAGGTATTTCCCTCAATGCGGGAACCCTGGAATACACCCTGCGCAAGAACCTTGAAGCAAAGGGAGAGGCCCTTTTAGAGCACCCGGAAGAGACGTCTCTTCTGGAGAATATTTCAAAGGGTCTTGAGCTGGTCCATGCCTTCCCCTTTGACGTCAACCTGCGCAGGCTGCAGGACATCCACCACGAATTAAAGGAACGCGTTTATCCTGATTTCAAAGAGCGGGCCAGTGGGGGAGACGCAGATTCCAGTGCCTGGACAACGCTCTTTGAAGCCGCCTGCGAAAGGCTGAATCTTCAGGCGCCGTCATGATGAAAATACCCAACGCCACCTATCGCATTCAGCTGAACCCGGCCTTCGGCTTCAGGGACGTCGAAGGTGTTCTCGACTACCTGGCGGATCTGGGCGCTTTTTGGATTTATGCCTCCCCCATTTTTAAAGCCCGCCGGAAAAGCGCCCACGGTTACGACTCGGTGGATCCCAACCGGCTCAATCCCGAGCTCGGCACTGATCCCGATTTTGAAGATCTCATCAGCGGCGTTCAAAAAAGAGAGATGGGCTGGCTGCAGGATGTGGTTCCGAACCACATGGCTTACACCGGGGAAAATGCCCTGCTGGCCGATCTCTTTTCCCTGGGTGAAAACTCGCGTTTCTTTCCGTTTTTCGACATCTGCTGGGCGATTCCCCATGGGAATTTCCGTGGGCGGGTGACGGCCCCATTTCTGGGGAATCCGCTGACGGATTGTCTCCACAAGGGGGAAATTGCGCTCGAACTCAGGCAGGGAAGCCTTGGCGTTGCCTATTACGACCACTTTTTTCCCCTAAGGCTTTCTTCCTACGGTATTCTGGACCCAGGAGAGTCCGGTTTGGAGAAAGTTTTGCCGAAAAGCCCGGGTGACGATTTGAGACGGATTATCGTCGGCCTGGCGGCGGAAGGGAAAACAGCGCCGAGCCTGGAACGGGATGACCGTATCAGGGAACACGGAAAAGAGCTTCAAGACCTGGTGGACCGGCATCCGGAAATCAGGCGGTTTGTTTTTCGGCGTCTTTCCGATTTCGATCCGAAAAATGGGAAGGCGGACGGCGTCAGATCGCTTAATAAACTCCTTTCGGATCAGGTTTACCGGCTGCGGTACTGGGGGACGGCGACCCGGGAAATCAACTACCGCCGGTTTTTTGACATCAACGAACTGATCTGCCTGCGCCAGGAAGATCCGGACGTTTTCCATTACACCCATGGGCTCCTTCGCCGTCTGGTGAGCGAAAAGAAAATCGACGGGCTGCGCATCGACCATGTTGACGGACTGCGGTTTCCGGAGCAGTATTTGAAGCGGCTGCGAAAAACCTTCGGGAATATCTATCTGGCGGTCGAAAAAATTCTCGGCCCCGAAGAACCGCTCCCACCCTCATGGCCGGTTCAGGGAACCACCGGCTACGGATTCGCCGACCGGGTAACCCGGCTTTTCTGCCGCCCGGATGCACGAATGCAGTTGGATGCCGTCTACCGGGCGTTTTCAGAAAAAACGGATACCTTTGACCAGGTCTGCCGAAACGCCAAAAAACAGGTGCTCGCGGAGGTTTTTGTCGGTGACTTGGCCAATCTTGCGACGACGCTTCAGACGGCGGCCGAAGCGATGCCCCATACCATGGCAACCGATACGGAAACCCTGAAGACCGCGGCCATGGAATTGCTGATCCGTTTCCCCGTCTACCGGACTTACATCAGTCCGGAAGGGGTTTTTCAGAGGGACGCTGAGTTGATCCGTCAAGTGGTGCTGGAGGCCGCTTCAGCTCGGCCGGATCTCCAGTCGGCACTCGATTTGATTCAGGACGTGCTTTTGCTGAAATCCGGCGCCCGGGTGGAGACCGGTGAGGTATCGCCTACCTGTGTGGAGGCCGCGGCGCGGTTTCAGCAGCTTTGCGCCCCCTTGGCGGCCAAGGGGGTTGAGGACACCGCCCTCTATCGTTTTCATCGGCTGACGTCCTTGAACGAAGTGGGCGGCGATCCGAACCGAATCGGTATATCCCGGGCATCCTTTCACGCCTTTTTGACCCACCGGGCCCAATACCGGCCCCATGCCATGAATGCGCTCTCCAGCCACGATTCCAAGCGTTCCGAAGATGTGCGGGCCCGCATCAGCGTTCTTTCGGAAATACCGGACCAATGGCGGGAAAATGTCATGAAATGGCGGAAGCTGAACCGGACCCAAAAAGAGAGTTACAGGGGCGCATCGGTCCCCGATGCCAATACCGAATATCTTCTCTACCAGACCCTTCTGGGCACACACCCGTTTCTTTCGGCGGAAAGGGACCATTGGAATCGGCGCATCCGTCACTATATGGTCAAAGCGGCCCGGGAAGCCAAAGTGCATACCTCGTGGCTGAAACCGGATCAAGGTTATGAAGACGCCCTTTGCCGCTTTATCGACCGCCTGCTGAAAGGAAAAGAAGAAAACCGATTCTTAAGGGAATTCAGAGAGTTTGCAAAGAAAACGGCCCGATTCGGAGTATTCAATTCCCTGAGCCAGACCCTCATTAAAATCACCGCTCCGGGATTTCCCGATTTTTATCAGGGAACCGAATTGTTCAACTTCTCCCTGGTGGATCCGGATAACCGGCGACCCGTGGATTTCACACGCCGCAAAGAGCTGCTCGAAACGGTTCGAAAGGAGACCTTCCCCCACTTCCGTGCGAGTCTTGACCAAAAGGAACACTACGACCGAATGAAGCTTCATTTGATTTACCGGGCGCTCCAAACCCGCGGGCAACAATCGGAATTGTTTGAAAACGGCATCTACCAGCCCCTTGAAACCACGGGCCGGTTCGCCCCCAATGTGATCGCTTTCGCCCGGACGCACAAGGGGCGATATGCCGTCATTGCCGTTCCCCGCTGGCTGACGGATATCATCTCCCACAAGGAAGACCCCTATGGTCCCGTCTGGGGGGACACGGCGGTTCATCTGCCGGAAGCCTACCCGACATCCTGGCTGAATACCCTCACCGGCAAAACAGACCGTTTTATGGGGAATCTGCCGCTTCAAAACCTGTTTGAGGGGTTTCCCGCGGCCCTGCTCATGGGGGAGGGAACCCCATGAAGATCCGAACCAGCGGCATTTTGCTTCACCCCACCGCGCTGCCGGGCCGCTTCGGCATGGGGGATCTGGGCTCCGGCGCCTATCGCTTCGCCGACCTGTTGGCGGAGATGGGCCAGCAATACTGGCAGATCCTGCCCATCAACCCCACCGATGCCCGACACGGCCACTCCCCCTATTACAGCGGCTCCGCTTTTGCCGGTGATCCGCTGTGGATCAGTCCCGAACTGCTGGCCCGTGAGGGATGGATCGCCGCTTCGGATCTGGATGACGTGCCGGACTTTCCCGAAGAAAGAATTGTGTTCAAAAAGGCGCGCGCTTTCAAGGACCGGGTCATGGAGAAGGCATTTGTGAAATTCCGGAAGGGTCGGCAAAAGGAAGCGGTGGTGCAATTCGTTCGTGAAACGCCCTGGCTCTCCGATTTCACCCTGTTTCGCGTCTTGAGCCGGCTTTACGGAGAACCCTGGTCCGGGTGGCCCGCCCCAATTCGGGACCGGGACCCTGAAGCCCTGAAGGCGGCGCGTCGGCGCTTTCAAACGGCCATTCAAAAGGAGGTTTTTCTTCAGTATCTTTTTTTCCGGCAGTGGCGCGCGCTTAAAAACCACTGCAACCGCATGGGCGTTCAGCTCTTGGGGGATATGCCGATCTATCTGCCGTTTCACAGTGCGGACGTCTGGTCCCATCCGGATCTCTTTAAACTGACGCCGGAAAAGGAGCCCCTGGCCGTCTCCGGGGTGCCGCCGGATTATTTCAGCCGAACCGGACAGTTATGGGGTCACCCGGTTTATGATTGGAACATGCTCGGCAAAAATCACTTTGACTGGTGGATCCGGCGCATGGCACACAATCTAACCCTCTTTGACCGGATCCGCATCGACCATTTCAGGGGGTGGCTCGCCTACTGGGAGGTCCCGGCCCATGCTGAGACCGCCATTGACGGCAAATGGGTACCGGCGCCCGGCGACCGCCTTCTGGAGACGCTCTCCCGCCGTTTCTCCTTTCTTCCGCTGGTCGCGGAGGACCTGGGAACCATTACACCGGATGTTCGGGAAACCATGGCGAAATACGACCTCCCCGGTATGCGGCTGCTGCTTTTTGCCTTTGGCGAGGACTTTCCCCACGGTGCCTTTCTGCCCCATAACCACATCCGCAATTGTGTCGTCTACACCGGGACCCATGATAACAACACCGTCCGCGGCTGGTTTGAGACGGAGGCCGGTGACCCGGAACGGAAAAACCTGATCGCCTATATCGGGCACACCCCGAAGCCGGACGCAATCCATTGGGAACTGATCCGGCTGGCCATGGGCTCGGTGGCGGATACCGCCATCATTCCCCTGCAGGATATTCTGGGACTGGGAGCAACGGCGCGCATGAACCTTCCCGCCCAATCAACGGGAAACTGGCGGTGGCGGGCCCCCGAAAGTCTGCTGCCGCCGGATGCGGCCGACCGTTTCACGGAAATGACCCGCCATTTCGGACGAGCGCCCAGGTAATACCTCTCCGCTTCATCCTTCCTTTGCCGCCGGGTTCATCCGGATGGGTACCAACCATACCGTATTCCAGATGTTGTTGAAAAACCGGAAGTCATAAAAGTGGGGAAAGAGAAGAAATATTGTCCGGATTGCAAAGGAGAGATCAATATTAGGTTCCTGGGATTATTCGGCAGGTGCCTGATGGAGTATTGCGAGAAAGGCTGAAAGATTGATGATTTCGATATGTTGATAACTCGTCAAATTAAGCAGATGTTTGTCCCCCGTTACGATGAATTCAGCGGTGGCATCCAAAGCGCATTCCAAAATGCGATTGTCCGGGTCATCCGATAATACCTTCAGCCGAGGAGAGGTTTTGAAAGTGTTTGCAAGATTGCTGATGGACGTAATCAACTGCTCGATCTTCTCCTTTTCCCATCCGAACTTTTCGTCCAATTTGCGTGCCAATTCCGTCAGGATGGCAATGGAGGTACAAAGCTCGAAATCGCCATCCACGGCTTGTAGGTACGCTCTTTCAGCATTCCCGCCAGGTATGACAAAGGCGGAGATATAGATGTTGGTGTCAAAAACGACTTTCACGTTCAGCGTCCATTGAAAACGAGTCTTTCAACATCAGATTCCGTAAAGACCCCTTTCTGTTGAGCGAGCCCGGCGCCGTATGTTTGCAGTTCTCGAAACTCCTCTTTGAGCTGCTGTTTCTTGAAAGCGAGAAACATTTCTCTGAAAAGCACGCTCCTGTTCTTTGCCAGCCTTTTTGCCAGCCTGTCATATTCCTCGGCCATGGCCTGCGGCATGGAAATTGTCACGGCCGCACGCGTATTTTTGGTTTCCATAGAGACACCTCCTCAATAGTATTACAACATCATACAGTCTTGGAGGCCAAAAGTCAAGGGCCGGATTCGATTAGGCAGGGTGAATTAATTCTTCAGAATTATTCAAATAAAATAAAAAAGTTGTGCTACATTATGAACAAAAACCTGGTAGTGAATCAGTTTGAAGTTCTAGATACCGGGTCAGCGCTTCGACCGGCAGCATCGAGGCGCTGGAACTTTTTCGATCCAAACCCGATGATTTCGACCTTGTGATTACCGATATGACCATGCCGGGCATGACCGGGGATAAATTGGCTTCGGAACATATTCGTATCAGCCCCCATATCCCCATCATTCTCTGTACCGGGTACAGCAAACGGATCTCACCCGAGAAAGCGACGGCAATCGGTATCAAAAGGCTCCGCATGAAACCACTTCCCAAGGGCGAACTGGCAAAAACCGTCCGCGCCGTCCTAGACGAAACGAAAAATTCAACACCGGGCTGAAGTTGCGGACCATTTTTAAGAAGAAAGACCTCCTTCGGGCTGCCGCACCGTCTCGCAATCCGGCCGCCAGAGGCAGAATTGTTCGTCGCATTCTGCCACTCGCGGTGTGCCGAAACAAGGGGTGTTGTTTTCAGCCTTTTGAATGGAACGAATCATATTGGGTTTGGTCATTTGATAGGTATTGATATTCAGCCTTTTGGCCATTTTTCGAACGTCATTCATTTTCATTTGGCTTCTCCTTTCGATTCGCCATGGAAGCAGAGGGGCCTTTCGCCCCCGCCCGGATGCTCAAGGCGAGAGATTGCTAAAAGTGCATCTCCCTCAACGGGGTGTGGCGTCACCCCCGGAAGCCTCGATGCTACACTTGGTAAAGTCAATGTCTTTGCCACAACCGGAGCATTTGTGAGGCCGGTCAAATTCATCTGAGAAAATCTCGATTTCTTTCCCGCACTCGGGACACTTGCAGGCAAAAGCGCTCAGATTGCGAAAATTCTGGAATCCGGGACAATGGGTCGGCGTCGTCGTGTTCTCTGGCATTTCTATATCCTCCGATTATTCATTTACCTTTGAAAATTATTGATACTTTTTGGATTTCCTGAAGGTTTTGGACTCCAAGACTTCTTTATATCAAAATCCAATTTAGCGAAATCCCAGACAGAAGGCAATGCCCTCCAAACAGTATTTTTGCCATTTTGTTACCCCATAACCGTTTTTAACATCCTGCAAAGGAATTTGACTTCGACCAAGTCCCCTGTGAATACGGAAAAATTTCATCCTGCCGCACCCGGTTGATCGACTACAGCGCAATTTTGTTTCCGGTCAAGGTCAGGTCCGTAGCGCCGTCTTGAATTTCACGAAGGTTCAGGCACAGAGATTGAAATATGATCTGGCCCAGCTCATGGACAAGACCCAGTTTTTCCGTATGAAGAAAAACCCGGGCGGCCCTTCTTTCGCAATAACTCAAAACATTAAACACGCTAAGGGCCGCATCCGCATCGAAATCCCCCGTGAGATTCACGTGAAGTTCATTTGCTTTTTTGTTCACATCAAGGCTGAAATCCGTCCCCATAATCGTTCTCCCGAACATCCGTTTTTTTTGAAACCCTTTTTCGTACTATACCTTGAAAATAGAAGGATTTTCATCAGGAGATTCTTTATGAATGAATAGGTTATTTCCTAAAAAATGCTTTTTTGATCCTATAATGACCAATGATGATATCTTTGCCGGGAATTAACGCGTTTTTTTCATTGAGAATTTCCGCAAAAACGCATAAGTTGAAAAGGTCATCAGACAGTGCAGCCGCTCATCTGAAAACAGGGTTTCGATACATGGAACGTTTCCGTTATGCGACGGTTTTGGAAAGCGGGTGATCTTTCACATGGAGACAGATCATGACGAATCAGCAAAAGACCAAACCCAAAACACCCGAAACCAACCATAGCGCTCAAACCGGAAAAGAGGAAAAAAGCCGTCAAGGGAAACTTCGGCCGCCGAAAGAAGAAAATGAACAAGGCTTTCCCGTGGTGGGTATCGGTGCGTCGGCCGGGGGCGTCAAAGCCCTGGAAATGTTTTTTTCAAAGGTACCGACCGATTGCCGGATCGCCTTTGTGGTGGTGCAGCATCTGAATCCCCATCACGAAAGCCGGATGGTTTCCATTCTCTCCAGACAAGGTTCACTTGAAGTAACCGAAATCGAAGATGGAACGGAGGTCGAGCCCAATCACATCTATACCTTACCGCCCGGCAAAACAGTGGTCATTAAAGACCGAACGCTTCACCTGCAAGAGGTGTCGGATCACACCTCCGGAACCCTTCCCATCGATACGTTTTTCCGCTCCCTGGCCGAAGATCAAGGGGAAAAAGCCTTCGGCATCGTTTTGTCCGGTGCCGGCAACGACGGCACCATCGGCGCCGGGGACATCAAGGAAAACGGGGGCATGGTCATGGTCCAGGAAACAGCGCAGGCCGAGTACCCACAGATGCCCGACAGCGCCATCCACGCCGGCGGGGCCGATTTCATCCTGCCCGTTGAAAAAATGCCCGCCCAGCTTCTG